>JBGPGQ010000146.1:0-7833 GCA_041483995.1 Bacteroidota bacterium | reverse complement strand
CAAGTCGCCGTCGGTAATAACCCCTGCAAGGGTTCCGTCTTCCTTCACTACGCAAGTACATCCAAGTCGTTTTGACGTCATTTCCATAATTGCATCACGCAATGGAACGTTACCGGACACACGGGGAATTGCCTCGCCTGTCACCATCAGTTCGTCGATCTTCAACAACAGCCGTCTCCCCAATGTGCCGCCCGGATGGTACAACGCAAAATCCTCCCTGCTGAATTGGCGTCGGTCCAGCAACGCAATAGCCAAGGCGTCACCAAGTACCAATGTTACAGTGGTCGAGGCTGTGGGTGCAAGATCGTGAGGGCAGGCTTCCTCCTGCACCGAAACATCCAACACTACAGCAGACTCGCGACCCAGTTTTGATTCGACCCTCCCTGTCATCCCAATAATAGGGACAGCAAGCCTTTTGAACATCGGAAGCAAGATACTAAGTTCGGGTGTATCGCCACTCTTTGAGATACACACGACGACATCATCTTTGCGCACCATACCGAGATCGCCATGCACAGCATCCGACGGATGCAGAAACACCGCGGGCGTGCCGGTGGAATTCATTGTCGCAACAATTTTCCGCGCAACTATACCGGACTTCCCTACTCCCGTAATGATAACGCGCCCCTTGCATTTGAAGAGCGTATCAACTGCACGGGCAAACCTCTCGTCGATTCGTTCCTCTAACGCTGCAACAGCCTTCGACTCAATGCGTACGACTTCCTTCCCTTTTGCAATTGCGTTGTCGTACTCTTTCATCGTTTCTTCCTGAAAATGTTTTGCACAAATAGTTTCAATCCTCGTTCCTTGAGTACCGGCTCGACAGGTGAGACTTGAACCTTCGGTTTCAGTTTATTGTAGGCAATAAACGACATACGTAGTTCTGCATCAGTGTACTTATCACAGTCGGCAAAGAACAAACCGGATTTGAGAGCAATCTTCGGATCGCGAATGCTCTTGTGCAACATAAGTTCATTGTAGAAATTGGTAATCGGAACAAGGTGATTCATGCCTGTCGCTGAATCATACGCCCACAACCGTCGCTCTTCTTTTGCGATCGCAAGCACAACATTCGCGTCTATGGAAACTCCACGAACGGGACTCCCGGTTGCGGGTGACGGGGAGTTCGGCAACCATGTCGAGTAGGTCCACCGTCGTTTTTCCTCAAAATGATCCGGTACTTCTTCTCCCCGACTGGAAACGATCTCGCAGTCGATCTGTTCAGCAACACATTCACGGACAGTAATTGAGAATTGATCATGGGTAGCCTGGAGAATGCCATACGCAATGACGGGCGCGAGGGGTGAGTTAATATCGGCAATGTCGCCCTCGTAACCGAGGACAAAATTCCCTTTGCCACGCCTCCCTTCAGCAAGCACTACCATAGACTCAATGAGATCACAATACTTTTTATAACCGGGACGGTCGACGGGCAATACGGAATCAAGCAGCTCCCGTTCTTTCTCCCTCAATTTTCTCGGATAGCTGTTTGTTGACAATGCTACCATTCGAGTACTCTTTGGCTGCATGGATTCCTTCTTTAGAATTGCTTCACCAGCTTGTCGATCTCCGTCACCTGACGTAATAGAGAATCAAGCAGATCAAGTTTGAGCTGACTTGAAGCGTCGCTCAACGCAGTAGCGGGGTTGGGATGAACTTCAACAAAGAGACCATCGATACCAACTGCTGCACCGGCACGGGCAAGCGGAAAAATAAACTGCGGCTGCCCACCAGTCTGCGCAATAGACCCATCACCACCGGGCAACTGGACTGAATGCGTTGCGTCGAGGATGACGGGATACCCGAGATCGCTCATGATCTTTAATGAGCGCATATCAACGATAAGGTTGTGATATCCAAACGTTGTGCCTCGCTCAGTGAGCAATATCTTTTGGTTGCCCGTTTGTTTCACTTTTTCGGCGGCGTGTTTCATATCTTCGGGAGCCACAAACTGACCCTTTTTAATGTTCACAACTTTGCCTGTCTTACCTGCTGCTTGCAGTACATCTGTCTGACGGCAGAGAAACGCTGGGATTTGCAATACATCTGCGACTTCGGCAGCAGGGACAGCTTCGTGTTCGGAGTGAATGTCTGTCAGAATCGGCAGGCCGAATTCTTTTTTTACATCTGAGAGGATCCGAAGAGCTTCATCCATTCCGATCCCAACAAATGATTTCCCGCTTGTCCGGTTGGCCTTTCTATAGGATGACTTGAAGACGACTGGCGTGCTGTACTTTGCAGCGATCCGTTTAACTTGCTCGGCGGTCTTCATTACGAGATCTCTGCCCTCAACTACACACGGTCCAGCAAATAACACGAGAGGCTTGCGGTCACCGATTGATATGTTGCGGATCGTGATCATTAGCCTGGTTCCAGACCGCGGAACAATCTCAATTCTGGATGCATCGGAGATGAATATAGAAACAGGATCATGCCATGGACTTTGAGTCTGGGGGGCTTACATGACATCCACAAGTTCCTGATGAAAGTTGGAAGAAGTCGCGTTAATATAGTGATGACGTACCATATATAAGGAAAAACCGCCTGACAATCAAAAGCCGGAGGCTGTACTTTTTGCCCCGAATTGAGTATTGTAAATGACAAAAAATCAACCATCCGTGCATCGCGCATACGCCAAAATCAACCTGGGCCTTCTGGTCGTCGAAAAACTTCCCGATGGTTACCACAACATCAAGACTATCTTCCATAGGATCGATCTGTTCGATGTGATCCGTTTCGAGGCGTCGTCTACAATACAAGTATCCAGTTCAACTCCTGAAGCCCCAAGTGATGAATCAAATATTTGCCATAAGGCTGCCCAGTTGCTTCAAGAACATCTGGGAATTGATTCCGGTGTACGTATTTCAATTGAGAAGAACATCCCTGTCGGTGCCGGACTTGGAGGAGGGAGTTCCGACGCAGCAACGGTCCTGCGCGAGCTTCCAAAATTCTGGGGCCGGAGTGTTGATGAGCGTACCTTGCGTTCACTTGCTCTTCAACTTGGTGCGGATGTTCCGTACTTCCTCGTCGCGGGCTCGGCACTTGCAAAAGGGCGCGGGAATATTCTTGAGTATTTCCATCTTGAAATTCCATTCACAATATTAGTGTGTTATCCCAATATCCCGATATCAACAGCTTGGGCATATCAACAAGTCAGACCAAACACACTTTCGAAATCGGTCAGCCTCAGAGATTCCCTGCTTGACGGAATCAAGACACCGAAAAAACTTGCAGACAGCCTACGAAATGACTTTGAGCTTCCGGTGTTCAAAGAACATCCCGAGATATTGAGAGTAAAAGAAGCCATGATGAAAAGAGGGGCGGAGTTTGCCTCAATGTCCGGAAGCGGATCAGCCGTGTATGGATTTTTTTTCCGCGACGATGTTGCAAATACGCTTGCCAAAGAATTTCAGGCCCAGGGATACAAGACCAGTCTGACCAGGCCGGGTTTCTCGCCAAAGTGATTCTGTCAATCTTGCTTCTCTTCACCTTTCTGAATATATTTTCCACCAGTTGTATCACTCAGGACACGCATTGCCAAAGAAATCCAGGCCCGTCATCCACTTTGTAACCATCCTCTTAATCGCCGCTCTTTGGAACATCGGTTCGGGTCGGGTAATTGCTTCGCCACTCCACCGTCAACAGACCGATTCCACCTTAACAGTAACAAGGGATACTTCAACCGTCAGGTATCCCCCAGACTCCACAACTTCGGCTCATGATTCACTTGGCCGCATGAGTACTCCCTCGCTCGTTGGTACATACGATCGGACGATGGAGCAAAGAAACATTCTCACAAAGGAAGATTTACACTGGATCGACTACCGTTCCCTCAGCGATATACTGGCAACAACACCCGGAGTGTTTATCCGTGACCAAAACAGCGTTGGACAGTATAACCAGCTCAATATTCGTGGTGAAGATTGGCGCTCAATTGCAATCACCACAAACGGCAGGCCGTCGAACGACCCCGCATCAGGCATCTACAATCTCTTTCTCTTTGCTCCTGAATATGCAGACCGCATCGAGGTCATCACAGGGCCTCGCGCATTCTTGTACGGACTCAACAGCACGGGCGGAGCGATCAACCTTGTAACGAAAAACTACAACAGCAACAGGCCATTCTCAAAAATCAATTACACCGAGAGCGCGTATGATTACCAGTACAGCGATGGGACATTCAGCCAGAACATTTCACGGAAGATCAACGTCACGTTCGGATTTCAACACCAAAGCACGGCAGGAAGATTCGATAACAACGCCCATACGGCGTGGAACTGGAGAGGCAAGATTCGCTATAATGTTTCGAGGGATTTCAATATCATACTCTCTGAGTATTACACAAACTCAAACACACAACTCAACGGTGGGGCGAACATTTTTGCTTCCGGTATATCGCGGGCTCTGGACCCTTTGCGTGCAACACTCAAAAACCTGGATGCGTTTGAGGAGACAAACCGGCACGACATCGATCTTTCATTTGTCGGAACTCTTCTCGGCGACACATCGAATGTGTCGCTGCTGACACTGTACTATTCCGAAAGCGTCAGGCGATACCGGGATGAAGAAAACGCCGCCCCCTTGAACGGTGTATTTATCTCATCAGATCATAACTCTACATGGATGGGGGGATTATTCACGCAGAACTTCGACACAGACCTGCAACGGTTCAGTCTTGGTTCCAATATTGAAATTCGACAAATCAAGGGTAGTCCGAACCTTGGCAAACAACGAAACGTTATCGGGAATGTATGGGCTAAAGAGGAATTTCTTCTCGGCAACAATCTTACACTGGCAGGGTACGGAAGGTGGGACAGATACATCGGGAATTCGTATCTGGGCGCAGGAACCGATGCCTCATTGCAGCTCGATCACTGGCTCTCAGTGTTCGGCGGCATGTCAGTCTCGCGGCGTCTACCGAACTACCAGGAGCTTTTCTGGACGGACAGCACCGTCAGCCGCGTCAATCCAATTGTAAGTGAAAAACATTCGCAGATGGAGCTTGGCATCGCATTCAATCTCAGCGAGATGGGAAATGCACGCGTAACATACTTTTACCGACGAGTCAACGATGCGTTGCGCCTGCGTAACTTCGGCACGAACGCAGTTTTCCCCGGCGTCTTGTTTAGTAACAGTGGAACAGTAACATCAAACGGAATTGAAGCTTCCGCGAGGCTACGTTTCTGGGTGTTGACACTTGAAGGTACGGCAACCTACATCGTGCAGCGTTCACATGACTCAACGCTTTCGGAGTATCCGAAACTTTCAGCTAATGGTGGTGTTTATTTCTGGAATACTCTTCTGAATAACAGTCTCGATATCAAAGTAGGTTTTCGAGGGCGTTACCTCAGCCCTTCATCGGGAGAAGAATTCAACCCTGAAGTAGTTGCATACGTGCCAGGCACCGGACCAAAACTTGGGCAGGGAGCGTCCGTCGATTTTGTCCTCATCGCCCAGCTCGGCAATGCGTATGTTCATTTCATCTGGGAGAATTTGTCGAACGCCCTCTACTTCACAACGCCATATTATGCCGCTCTTGACCGGGCAATTCGTTTTGGCGTTTCATGGCAATTCCTGGACTGATGAGCGAGCCAAGACACATCGTCACCGTATTCGGAAGCTCACGGCCACAACCGGATGATCCTGAATACACTCTCGCATACTCTGTCGGTGAACACCTTGCGCGGGCCGGATTTACTGTCTGCAACGGCGGCTATGGGGGAACCATGGAAGCATCAGCGCGCGGAGCGAAAGATGCAGGTGGTCGCACACTCGGCATCACCTGCGATTTCCTCGCATGCAGGAATGCAAACCGATGGATCGATGAGATTGTGAACGAAGGATCAATGGTAGACCGATTATTGAAACTCGTTTCCGTTGCCGATGCATACGTGATTCTGAAGGGCGGCACAGGGACACTGCTCGAACTTGCCGCTGTCTGGGAATTCATGAACAAGAACATTATCAGTCACAAACCGATTGTCATCGTTGGAAGTTTCTGGAACGGTGTGGTACGAACGTTGAACGAAGAGCTTGCATGGGAGGGATTGGAGAATTGCACGCGATTCGTCTCTGTGGTGAGTTCGCCTGCGGAGTGCGTGAGTATACTCCAACAACAACTAAGAACAGCCAACCCATGAGAAACAATCGACAGGAAATCACACTACTGTTACAGATTATTGACGAAGCGTACAAGAAAAAAGCCTGGCATGGCCCCAACCTGAGAGGTTCAATAAAGGGGCTTACTGCAAAGCAGGCAGCCTGGAGGCTCGCACCAAATCGACACAACATTTGGGAAATAGTAGTTCACGCAGCGTATTGGAAATATGTCGTCAGAAGGCGATTGCTTGGAGAAAAGCGAGGATCGTTTTCACTGAAGGGGAGCAACTGGTTCGTTCGGCCACGATCATTGAGCGAGGCTGCGTGGCGGGAGGATATTGCGTTGCTTGACAATACTCACCGAGAGATGCGCGATGCGATCAGCACACTGCCGACGAAAAGCCTCCACTCAGCAAGCAAGGGAAGTTCACAAAACACTGCAACACTCGTGTACGGGATCGCCGCTCATGACGTCTATCATGCGGGCCAGATTCAACTTCTGAAACGTATGCAACGCTAACGCCTATGCTCTATTCCGGACATGGGCAATGCGGGATTCGAGAAGTTTTTCCGTTTCTTTCGCTGCAATCTCCCAATCAAAATTCTTGGCCCACCGTATTGCGTTTGCACTTAGTCTATCTCTGAGCGCTTGATCCTTCAGAAGCAGGAGGATCGAAGATGTAAGTTTTTGAACATCCCCATAGGGATACAACAATCCAGTTTCGTTGTCTTTTACGGCGTCGCGGAGTCCTTCAACATTGCTTGCGATGACAGGCGTTCCGCAGGCATTTGCTTCAATAACGGTTAAACCCCATCCCTCCTTTGAAGATGTAGTCACCTTGAACCACATCCGTTGCAGCAGTTCCACTTTTCTTTCCTCTGAAATAAATCCGGTAAACTCAACGGCGTGTGCCACCTGAAGACGATGTGCTATCGATTCAAGACGCGGTCTGTCATCACCCTCACCAACCATTAGAACTTTCAAGTTCGGAAATTGCTTCAGAACTTCCGGGAGAACATTTAGCAAGTGGTCAGCGCTTTTGTATTTTTTAAGTCGTCCGAAATAACCAATGAGCGGCGTTGGACTCTTGGAGGCTCCAGTGGTTACGTGAACCGAATGGTCGAGGCCGTAATTAATGCGTGTGACGTTTTCGCGTTCAAATCCTTGATCAAGCAACTCTCGCTCCGTGCTCGGCGAACCGACAATGAACGGTATTCGATGACGTTTATAGAGCCATACCGCCATTCGTTCCATAACGTAGACATACGTAGCAAGGACAGCATTGACCTCAAGAAAAATACTCTTGCCGAACAGATGATGTGTGACTCCATAGAGTGGAACGCGGACGTACAAGGGAGTCAGGAATGGAATCTTGTTCATGT
Organism: Bacteroidota bacterium; assembly: GCA_041483995.1. GTDB lineage: Bacteria > Bacteroidota > Ignavibacteria > UBA10030 > UBA6906 > JBGPGQ01. The sequence goes on along the minus strand of JBGPGQ010000146.1, from coordinate 351 downwards.
CATCGATTACAATATCAAATCCATCATTGCGAAAACGCGTCAGGTACATGGACATAAACCTGAAGTTGAAGAGATACCGCCCACCTTTTCTGATGACGTGAAGACCTTTGATGTCTTCAAACGAGGGTGCGCCGGAAAACGAGGAACAGACGAGGGTTACGCGATGTCCCATACGGACGAGACGGGAGAACACTTCGTGGAGGTGAACTTCAGCGCCACCGGCAAGCGGGTTCTTGATGTCTTGCCAATTGACAATGAGGATGTTCATCCCGGGCGGGAAACTTTGTATTGCTCGTTAACTTGGTCGCGCCAATACGTATACACATCCTGCAGAGTCTGCCGAAATGGGAT
>JBGPGQ010000145.1:0-7838 GCA_041483995.1 Bacteroidota bacterium | reverse complement strand
TCGGCTTGATACAGGAAATGCGTGACCATTTAACAACCGTTGGCAAAAAGAATTACGCAGTGTATGAAACCAAGGGGCGGAAGAATCAGTTTACAGAAGTGTTTGTCACAAATAGTATTGAAGAATATGACGCCCTTGAGGATAACCAGGACGAAAAGACAGAAGCGCTTGTGGGGAAGCTGGAGAAATATATTGATAGTAGCATGAAGTACACAACCCTGATTGAATCAAACTAAATGACTGACGTTCGAGGGGAGATTCACCATATCAACGAATAAGCACATTGATCCGATTGCCCAACTCATGCAAGAGCACGATCAGGCTCTTGTGCAACTTTCAGCGCTGAATAAGGCCACGCGTACCATTGCTGAAAATGGGTTTACTCAGGATGCATATCGCAGGATCCTATCCGCAATTGATTTTATCGAAGAGGAAGTAAGCATCCACAACAAAAGTGAAGAGGATGCCTTGTTTCCTGTGCTGGAGCGGTACGTTGAAGGACCAACAAAATTGATGCGCGAGGATCACAAGGAACTCAAGAGAGAATTCGTCCGGCTTCGTAATGCGGTGAACAGCTTGGGAAGGGAACACAAGAATAAGAAAGCTGCCGCCAAAGTAGCATCCACCGCCAAGACCATGATTCAGTTATTTGTAAACCATATTCATAAGGAAAACCATATTCTATTCCCACTCGTGCAAAAATTTCTTACGAAAGACGCCCTCCGAGAAGTCGCCCGCCGCATGTTGTAAACCGTCTATGAAAAAGCCTGATGATACGAACCTCACCTTTGCTCAACTTTTTGAACTACTGAAGTGTGTCTTTGCATTAAGAAACGAAGAGAAGGCACTCACAATTCTCGTTGATCTACCTAATGAAAAACTGAAAGACCACCCTGCTTGGAAGGATCGACGAGAAATTGCAACAGATTGGTATATCCAGTTGAAGAGCAACCGTACTCCATTCTCATCGGTGAATTTATGCATATATGAGAATGTTGGAAGTAACAACGCTGATCTCCCTCTTGAGGTCTCGCTCATCAAAGGTGAGACAATAGCCCTCTCTCCTTCGACCGGTGTTCGTGTTTCAATGCATGACTTGCTCCAGTCTACGAGTGTTATACTTGCCCTAACCGAGCTGTCTGCAACGGCTCCATTAAAGATGTTGGCAAAAAAGTACCTGTTTAGAGGCGCGACATTGCCGGGATTTTTGCGCAACATGATTCCTGCTCTCTCCCTTGACTATGAAAAGGTAAATGCTCGAGTCATGGAATTCAAAGAGAGGTTGGACAGGGCGGAAGGAGCAATGATTCACTTGTGCTCCGAAAGTAAAGAGTACCGGGTATATTTGGACTTGAGGTTCAGAACTGCCCATGCAAGTGGTGGACTTATGCGAGAACCCGGGACCGTAGGAAATTTGCCTTCAGGAGAAGCCTACATCGTTCCGTATGAAGGGGAAAATCCAAACGAACCAAGCAAGAGCTCAGGCATTCTGCCAGTTCAGTTCAACGGTTCGATTGTTGCATATAAACTTGAAGCGAATAGGGCTACTTCAGTTCTTTCAGAAGGCCCTCAGTCTGATGCCGAACAAAAGAAACTCCTTGAAGAACCTGCCTATGGAAATATTGCAGAACTTGGAATTGGTGTTCTTGGTGAATGGGGTATACAACCTGTTGGGAGCACGCTGCTTGACGAAAAACTTGGCTTGCATATAGCATTCGGTCGGAGCGAACATTTCGGTGGGATCACGAGTCCGGCATTTTTCCGCGATCCGAAGAATGTAATTCACATTGATCGTGTGTATATTCCTTCCGTACAACCAATGATACTGGTCAAGGAATTCTCGCTTGTGTATGGCGGAGACCAAAAAGAAAGGATCATTGATTCGGGTAACTATGTTATATGAACGTCAATAGGAGATTTCCTGGATGAACATGTACTTTACAATAATGATTGGTATGGAATCTATTGTAAATTCAAAGCTTAAATGCATCTTACCGAAGTAAAACAAACTACAAGATTAGAGGTACTCTTGAGATGGAGCGACGGTCGCGAGAGTGTCTTACCCTTGGAGAAATTACGGGATGGCTGTCCATGCGCTGGATGCAAGGGAGAAACTGTTCTCTTCAGAACGTACATTCCGCCAAGCGTTCCGAGCAATACTCCAGGACGTTATGTGCTCAAAGCGGCAGAACTGGTTGGCAGTTACGCCATAAAGTTCACCTGGGGCGATGGACATGATTTGGGCATATACACATGGGAGCATCTTCGATCACTATCTGAAAACGAAGAAAGTAAACACAACAAGAACAGGACAAGATGACGAAGAAACCCGTTCGTAGTGCGTTGCAGACAATTCCTTATGGTCTTTTCGTCATCGGCTCGCATTACGAAGGAGGTGTTGCCACCATCGTTGCGAACTGGACCACACAAGTTTCATTCGAACCGTTGTTGATGGCAATTGCGATCGAAGATAAGTCAAAGATGCAACTATATATTAGTAAGTCTAAAATATTTTCAATCAATGTATTAGCTTCTGGAAGCAAAGAAATAGCAAAGGCCTTTATCAAAGCTGCGGACCGTGTCGGAAACACCATTAACGGACGAGAATTCACCGTCTCGAAACATGGCACCCCGTTCTTGAAGGATGCAATCGCATGTATTGAGTGCAAGGTGATCGATGCACATTCGACAGGCGATCACATCCTGTTCATTGGAGAAGTGGTTGAATCGCTTGTAAATGTTGAAGGGAACGCTCTAACATTGAAAGAAACTGGATGGCACTATGAACGGCAACGTCGTCGCGGCTAATCAGCGTAAAATACTGAGGAGGTATGAGATATGGCAGCTATGGATACATTTGGAGTGTTTACTCGTTCGCTTGCACAACGAGACAAGGAAGCACTTAAGGAATTCATTCGTGAACAGAGAATAGAGCTATTGGCTGCACGAAGCGAAGATGCCCGAACGCGCATTGTGCATGACTTTATTGAACAAGTATATGAGATGTCTTCGTCCGCTATCAAATAGCATCGAGGTCCTCGGTTCCTAGACCGCAGCTTATGACTACTGTCGCTTTTCCATCTTCGCCCAGAATTCTGTCGTTTTCCCATCCCTAAGAACTTCCACCTGAACCTCATCGCCAGCTTTAAGCTCACCCAGTACACCCATGTAGTCATAGATGTTAAGGATTTTCTTTCCAGCCATTTTTATGATAACATCTCCTGAGTGCATACCAGCTTTTTCTGCCGGACCATTCGGCCTCACACTACCGATTTTCATGCCTTCACTGCTCTCACCATAGTCAGGAACAATACCAAGTGTTACTGAGAATCCTCTGGAATCACCGCCTGCAACCATTGTTGTGCTGGATTGTGCTTTCGAAAAAACCGGCTGCTCCGGTGCCTTGTCGATGTCCAGCGCAATGTTGAAAACGTAACGAGCAACTTGCTCCTCACCCGAATAGTTTATTTTCTCCCAATCGTCGGATGGCTTGTGATAGTCATTGTGGGTACCTGTGAAAAAGAATAGAACGGGGATGTCTTTTCCATAAAACTGCGCATGGTCACTTGGCCCAAACCCGTCAGTAATGTTCTTGAGTACGAACATTGAGTCCGTATTGTATTTTGCGAGCAGCCCATTCCATTGAGGTGATGTCCCGGTGCCATATACGGTCAGCGCCTTGTTTTCGAGTCGCCCGACCATGTCCATATTCAGCATTGCCACAGTCTTACCAAGAGGGAAGAGGGGGTGATTTACATAGTATCCCGAGCCAAGCGTGCCAAGTTCTTCTCCTGAGAATGCAATGAATACGATGGTTCGTTTCAATTCAGCCTGCCGTGGTGAAGTTGCCTGGAGAAGCTCAAGCAGTGCCGCAGTACCAGATGCGTTATCATCGGCGCCGTTATGTATCGCATGCTCATCTGGAGCGAGCGACCCAGAACCTGGGCCACCATATCCAAGATGATCCATGTGTGCTCCGATCACAAGTACATGATCCTTCAAATGTTGATCTCCACCTTCAAGATAGCCAACCACATTTGCCGTTTTTGACATAACTTTGTCGACTTCCGTACTTATCGTGACAACGAGATCGGAAAGGAGAAACGATCCTGGCTTCTTTGCTGTGTTGATAGAGTCCTGGACTGCTTTGAGATTGCTTCCCGCTTGTTTGAGAAGATTCTCCAGGACAGACCGCTTCATCGAAACCGCAGGTATGCCGGAACTTGCAAAGGCGTTATCGAATGAGAGCTTGACAATGTCATCATCGCCATCCGCAGGGCCGGTAACGAGGATGAGGGCGTTTGCGCCTTTATCGCGGGCAGTCCTTGCCTTGCTATACAAAGCACTGTACTTGTTAAAGTCGCTATGTGGGCTATTGCCTTCAGGACTATACCTGAATGCGACGACAACCTTTCCGGTAACATCGATATCTTTGTAATCATCATATTTCAATTCGGTTGTGGAGATCCCATATCCTACAAATACTAATGGAGCCGAAACTGTCGCTGTCGACGAGAAACCAAAGGGGCGGAAATCGACGTCGGTAACAAGCTCAGAATGCTTCCCTTGAAATTCAAAGGCAACGGAGTTATGCGTACCGAGCTTTAGTGCAGATACAAACTCGAACTCTTGGAAATAGCTCCCATTATCTCCTCCTGGCTGCAGTCCTGATTGCTTCATCAAGCGTGCAATGTACGCGACCGCCTTTCTATTTCCTTCGCTTCCGGATGCCCGGCCTTCCAACTCATCGGATGCAAGATACTTGATGTGGGCTTTGAGTTCATCTGCAGTGATCTCCGGATTTGACGTTTGGGCATGAAGATACCAACAAGAGATTACGCACGCGACCGCAATGGAACAAATTCTATTCATATACAATGCATCCAGAGTGAAGTATGTGTGTCAGTATGTTAATCCTTTATTGCGGCTTGCAAAACAAGGAACTATTGGAATCAGTTTTTCCATTCGGCAATGAAAAGGTTCGTCTCACCGTGTACCTTACCATTACGGTTGGAGGCAAAGACGAGCCGCTTTCCGTCATGAGTGAATATTGGAAACCCATCAAATGTATCGTTGTATGTAATCCGCTCCATGTTGCTGCCATCAATGTTTATGATGTAGAGGTCGAAGTTTCTTCCCTTCGGATCGGCGACGTTTGATGCAAAAATAATTCGTTTGTTATCCGGATGGAAGAATGGACCAAAATTTGCCGCGCCGTTGTGCGTGATCTGTCGCTTGTGAGACCCATCCGCATTCATAACAAATAACTCCATGGTGGTGGGCCGAACCAGGTTCGTCAACAACAATTGTTTGTATGTTGCAATTGCAGTGCTGTCCTTTGGATGCCCCGCGCGGTACACAATCATTTTCCCATCCCACGAGTAAAATGCGCCGCCATCATATCCAAGCTCATGCGTGAGTTGTTTGATGTCTGTCCCATCAAGATTCATGCTGTAGAGATCAAGATCGCCATTACGCATTGATGTGAAAACAATCCTATCGCCTTCAGGGGAAATTGTGGCTTCAGCATCGTAGCCGTACGTCGTTGTGAGAGGGCGGAGATCGGTTCCATCAACGTTTGCAGTAAAGATGTCGAACTCCGGGTAGACCGCCCAGACATAACCCTTCGAATAATCAGGTACAGGTGGACACTCTGCTTTGTAGTGATGTGTTGAGGCGAACAAGATTCTTTTGTCCCCCGGGAAAAAATAACCACACGTTGTTCGGCCAGTCCCACCGCTTACTCGACGGACATTCTTGCCCGTGATATCCATTATGAACTCCTGATCGCACTTGAAAGAGTCTCTGGTTGATTGAAAGATCAGTCTCGTTTCGTCAAATGAAAAGTAGCCTTCGGCGTTCTGACCGCCAAACGTTAGCTGGCGGATATTGGTAAGGTGTTTCTCTTCCTTGAGTTCTAACGGCTGAGCGCTTGCCGTGAACATCTTCACAAACATCGTAAGGGAAACAAGTAGAGATAGGTATCGCAAAGAGTATGCAGGTCGGGCGAGAATGGTCATGGTATTTAATTAAGTTTTGCCAGAGCGTCTTTTACGTGTTGAAATGATTCCGCAGAGCTTGCTTTATATGCAAGGTCAATGTATGCAATAGTTCCTTTCTTGTCGATCACATAGACAGTGCGAAAGTTGAAGCCGCTTTCGGTGTTGTAACTTCCGTATGTCTTTGCCACGTCATGGTTATGATCGCTGAGGAGTACGAATTGCAGATTGAGCGCTTTCGCCCATTCTCGATGTGAATACACATAGTCGCCACTGATACCATACACAGTAGCCCCGAGCTTTGATAAATCAGAAAAATTATCCCGCATGGTGCACATTTCTTTCGTACATCCTCCACTCCAATCGGCAGGGTAGAAGGCAAGAATAATATTGTCTTTGCCCACAATATCAGAAAGCTTGATGCCGGACGAGTTCAACGAGTCTTTTGTTGCAGCCGGCAAGGTGAAGTCTGGTGCCTGGTCTCCAACCTTGGGTGGCTCCGCAGCTGCTGCACGATTTCCGATAATTGTCAGAGCAAGTCCAAATAGTGCTAAGAAAAATATTTTCATCAGTGTCTCACGTAGAATTCTTGGCTTTCAATGTACTTCAACAGGCTGTGATATGCAAGACCAAGAACAATCATCTCTTCTTAACCGTTCCTTGACATTGCCGTACTCTGTGGATATATTATTGGAAATGATCGCCCGCAGTTATACCCCAACATATCTTCGATGACATTTACCGGAAAGACCGCGATTGTAACCGGAGGAACCGGCGCTCTTGGAAGTGTCGTTGCCAAGAGCCTGTTTGACGCTGGTGCCGCCATTGCCATCCCATATAATTCTGAAAAGTCTCTTCACAACATTCCCAAGGCGTGGGCAAATTCCAAAGACCGGGTTCTTCTCACGATGACGGACATAACGGCCGAAGAACAGGTACAGAGGTTTACGGATGAGGTTGTCAAGAGATTCAAGTCTGTTGATTTTCTTGTCAATGCGGCGGGAGGTTACATTGGTGGCTCCACAATTGACGAAGTCATGCTGAACGATTGGGATTCGATCATAAAACTAAATCTCACAAGCGCTTTTCTGATGTGTCGCAATGCGTTACGAGTTATGCGCAAGAGGAAGTCGGGAAGAATTATCAATATTGCCTCGATGCCGGCAGTTACTCCCAGTGCGAAGAAGGGTCCATACTCGATCTCCAAACGTGGCGTCATAACACTCACTGAGACAATTGCGGAAGAAGTGAAGGGCAGCGGGATTACCGCAAACGCGATTGCCCCCAGTATTATCGTGACTCAAGCGAACAAAGAATCAATGCCAAACAGTGATCACAAGAAATGGGTTACACCCGAAGAAATTGCGGATTTGATCGTGTACCTCTGTTCTGACGAAGCGCGTTCCATCAATGGGAATGTTATCAAAATATATGGCGGAGTTTAAGGGGAGGATGTTCGCAGCTATTTGCTTACGATGGGCAAGATTCTGATTCTGCAGGTAGGAGTAGTCCACCTGCTTTTTTATTAGAAAGGCAACGGCAATGACATTGAGAGAACAAATCAGCGACGATCTTAAGTTGGCAATGAAAGCCGGTGATAAGATTCGTCTTGAAACATTGCGGACCCTGCGGGCCGTTCTTATGGAACGGGAGATCGAGAAACGGGGTGGGACTCCGATGACTCCTGAAGATGAAATTGCAGTCCTTGTCACTGCGGCGAAAAAACGCCGTGAGTCGATCGAACAATTCGAGAAAGGGGGAAGGCCTGAATTGGTTGAACAGGAAAACAAAGAGCTGGCCATTATTCAAGAATACCTGCCAAAGCAAATGAGTGAAGAT
>JBGPGQ010000144.1:0-7850 GCA_041483995.1 Bacteroidota bacterium | reverse complement strand
CAATAAGCATAATCAAACCGATTTGAGAATAGATATTCAGGCTTTGTCGGAAAATAAACAGCGTAAGCAATGCCCCAAACACCGCAAGCGGGACGGAGAACAAAATGGTGAGCGGATGCACGAAGCTCTCAAATTGAGCCGAAAGAACAAGGTAAATAAACACCACCGCGAGCAAGAACATCAAATACAGTCCGGAGCTTGACGCCTTGTATTCCAGCGACTGTCCTCCAAAATCACGTTTGATGCCTGCAGGCATTTTTTCTTGTGAAATTCTATCGAGATCGTCCAATGCCTGCCCGATACTTACGCCGGGGACGAGGTTGGCAGTAATCGTTGCAGACCGAACACGGTTGTAGTGGTTCAGTTCTTTCGGAGCGACGGTTTCATTCACCTTCACCACATTGGCGAGCTGTACCAATCCGCCTGTGCCTCGAACATAAATATCGGGGATCGCATCGGGAGTTGAACGGCCTTGAGCTTTCATCTGCAGAATTACATCATACTGCTTCGTGCCGCGCTTGAAGTTTGTAACGGCGCGACCACCGAGGAACGTTTCAAGTGTTGAACCGATATCCGAAACGGAAACACCAAGACCTGATGCACGTTCGCGGTCAATGTTGACATCGAGCTGCGGTTTATTCAAACGGAGATCGGTGTTCAGGTTAATCAAATATCCCAGTCTCGAAGCTTCTCCCATCATGATTCCGACAGCACTATTAAGTTCTTCGTAGCTCTCTCCTTGGAGGATGTACTCAACCGGACTCGAATTAAACCCTCCTCCCAAACTCGGAGGATTGATTACGAACGCCAGAACTCCGGGGATTGAGATCAACTGGGGAAATAATTCCTGAACGATTTGTTGCTGCGATTTGCTCCGTTCACTCCGTGGTTTCAATGCAAGAAACATGAATCCGTTGGTTACTGATCCCGGTCCGCCAAATCCGAGCCCGGTGGCAGTGAACAAGCCGCGTCGCTCAGGAAGTGCAAGCAACCGAGCTTCAATCTGACGCATATATCCGTCAGTATAGGCCAGTGTTGATCCTTCGGGTGCAATTACAATGCCGAAACCAATGCCACGATCCTCGACGGGAACCAACTCGCTCGGGAGAAATTTGAATATCACGAGACTCAGGACGACTGCTATTGCTGCACCAACAATCATCAAACGCGAGCGGCGCAATGCGCTTTTCAACGTACGGTCATAGAATCGATTCAGCCAATCAAAGAATGAGTCGAATGAACGTGAAGCCCAGCTTGAGCTTGTACCGTGAAGTGGTCTGAGAATTTTTGAAGAAAGCATCGGAGTCAGACTTAGCGCGACAAATCCGGAGATCAATACTGCCACTGCGACAGACACGCCAAACTCGTTGAACAATCTGCCGACTGACCCTGTCAAGAAAGCCAAGGGTACAAATACTGCAACGAGCGCAATTGTTGTTGCCACAACGGCAAATCCGATCTCTTTACTACCATCGAGTGCAGCTTGCAAGCGGGATTTTCCCATCTCCATGTGCCGGTAGATGTTTTCCAGCACCACGATTGCATCATCAACAACAAGACCAATTGCAAGTACGAGTGCGAGCAGTGTAAGAATGTTAAGCGTGAAGCCTGCAAAATATGCCACCGCAAGCGCGCCGACTATCGAAACCGGGATTGCCAGTGTTGGAATTGTTGTTGCTCGAAAACTCTTCAGGAAGGCAAACACAACAAGCACGACGAGACACATTGCAATAATAAGGGTCTGCTGAACTTCCTCGATCGAATCGTTGATGAATGTCGATGAGTCATACGCAACATCCAGTACCATGCCATCTGGCAGGAGTTTAACAAGATCCGATAACGCACCGCGAACTGCTGCTGCAACATCAACTGTGCTTGCTTTGGACTGTTTGACAATGCCCAAACCAACAGCTTGTTTTCCATTGTAGCGAACAGCGGTACGCTCATCGGCAGCACCAATAATGACTTCTGCAACATCTCGAAGTCGAACGACGTCGTTTGTTTTTTGAGAGACGATGATCGCACCAAATTCTTCCGGCGTGGAAAGTTCTCCACGCGTCCGCACAGCGAATTCACGTCCTTGCCCTTCAACTCTTCCCCCGGGGATTTCGGTATTCTCTCTTCGGATTGCAGACTCAACATCCTGCGTGGTCAGTCCGTGACCGGCCATACGCAGCGGATCAAGCCATACACGCATGGCATATCGCCTCTCCCCGCCGATGAGTACCGAGCCCACGCCGGGCAAGCGTTGTATTTTTTCTTTCAGAACGCGGTCGGCAATATCGGTCAGTTCCAACCCTGTGTGTTGCTGGCTGGAGAGGGCCAGCCAAACAATTGCCTGGGCGTTCACATCGACTTTGGAAATGATCGGGTCATCGATTTCGCGTGGAAGACTGCCTCGGACTCGAGAGACACGGTCGCGAACATCGTTTGCCGCTTCATCAACATTCCGGTTCAGCTCAAACTCAATCGTTATGACCGATCCCTCTTCGCGGCTGGAAGAAGTCATGGTTTTCACTCCCTGCAGAGTCGCAAACTGCTCCTCAAGGATGTTGGTGATCTCTGTTTCTACAACACTCGGACTGGCGCCACGATACAGAGTGATGACAGAAATGACCGGGGGATCGATGTCCGGATATTCACGGACTGGTAGTCGCGTAAACGCAATAATCCCAAACAGTACAATCGTTAGGCTCATCACGGTAGCGAACACAGGTCGCTCAATTGAAACATTGCTGAGTTTCATGGTCTTACTTTTGTTCCCTCTGATTATTCATTGAGGCAAGGTCATTTTTGACTGTTGACCGGCATGACTCTCGCACCTTCGAACAGTTTTTGATGTCCTGCACGCACGACCATCGTTCCGGGTTGCAATCCTTGGACAACCTCCACCACATCAGCCAAACGAGTTCCCAGTGTGACGGCCACGCGGGTAGCAGTACTATCAGGCCTAATGACATAAACGAAGGATTGGTTTCCGGCGGCGAACACGGCCTCATTCGGGATTGTAATCGCGTTGGGTCGTTTACTGAGAACTGCGGAAATATTGGCCGACATTCCAGGCCGAAATTTCCGACCCCGATTCGAAACTCGCGCAACCACCCGGGCACTACGTGTTCCGGGATCGAGAATCGGCTCGATGGCAATGATCTTTCCTTTTACTTCATATCCCTGGTATGCCGTCGCGGAGACAGCGACCTCAGCGCCCCGGGTCAATTGCGAAAGGAGCCGTTCCGGCGCAGAAAAATTCACACGGATTTCATCAATGTTCGCAAGTTCCGTAATTGCCTGCCCGATTCGCAGGAACGTCCCAACACTCACTTTGCGTGCTCCCATGATTCCTTCGAACGGCGCAACGATCCGCGTTTTGGAAAAGCGAGCTTTGGCAAGAGCAAGGTTTGCATCAGCAACTTTAAGAGCTACAGCCGCATCGTCCAAATCCTGTGGACTACCGGCTTTCTGCTCGACGATGGATTTGACTCTCTCGTAGTTTGTATGGCTTTGGGCGTGTAATGCCTCAGAACGGGAAAGTTCTGCAGCAGGCTGGGAATCGTCAAGCTGAGCAATAAGTCCGCCGCGCTTGATGAAGGTTCCTTCCTGAAAGGGGAGACTTGAAACAGAAGCATCAATTTCCGAAACGACCGTAATTGCTTCCATCGCTTCGATTGTGCCGACAGCTTCGAATTTATCTTCGACGGACTGTGCTTTTACTTGCGCGACTTCCACAGGCATTGGCGGCATAGAAAATGCTCCACCGCCCGCTTGCTGTTTTGAACATCCGTAATTCAAAAAAAGCATTGAGACAAGAAAAACGTGGAGGGATATTGGAGTTGGTGACGGATTTTTTCTTATCATGTGAATAACCTTAATGATTTGTTGTCGAGGGGTAGGCGCCTGATGTTAACAGCTTCAACGTAGCCGCTGCTTTTGCTGTCCGCACAAGTGCTGCGGAATAACGTTGCTGCGCTATAGCAAGGTCTTCGCCGAGACGTACCAGTTCAAATGCTGTAGAACGTCCGTTGTGAAATTCAATCATCCCGATGCGCACCTGTTCTTGCGCAGCTTCGACTCCTTGTCGCGCAGCATTGAGACGGCTCTTGCCATGAGACAGTTCGCGATACGTAGCACGTACGCGGTCCTCCAATGAGCGCGACTGCTCGATGTATCGCTGCTCAGCTCCAAGCACATTGGCTTCAAGTCGTTCCTTTTCTCCCAGCCCGCTGCGCAAGCCGATCGGAATATTTATTTCCACGCCGACGCTCCAGTTTGGGTAATCGCGTCTGAATACCTGATGCACTGCGTCACTGAAACTTCCACTTCGTTCGATGCGGAGGACGCCGCCATTGAAAACTACCGGCTGATTATTTCCAGCTACGCCATTCGAACCGAGTGAACCCAGAAGGTTAACACTTGGCAGTGCTTCCCAACCTGCCGCATTTGCTAATGATCGTGCCGCGTCCACATCTTTTTGAGCAGCTTGAAGATCAAGATTATTCTTCGCGGCATGATCGACGAGGACATCCACGGAATCAAAAGGGTAATCGCTTTGGGGTTCATCTGTGGGAATAAATCGAGTTAGTCCTGGTTCGGGTCGCATCCCAATCAAGGATGCAAGCTGGTCGGATTGGTGGTCAAATTGTTCATCGCGCTCAAGGATCTGCAATTCCTGCTCCGCCAGTAATGTTCTTGCATTTGCTACCTGGTTTGGTCCGACAAGCCCTGTCTTTGCACGCAGCTCTGTTTCGTTCAGGAAAGCGTCTGCGCGATCACGCGTCAGTTTCTGAACTGCATAATCTCGTTCAGCAGCATGCAGATCCCAATATGTCTGTTCGATTTGCGTACTGGTGGCAAGCACCTGCTGATCGTACCGTGCTTTCGCACCTTCAAACTGTCGTTCGGATTGTGTAAGTTGTTTTCGCGCCGAGGCAGCAAAACCGCCAAGCAACGGTTGACGCAGACTAAGGCTTCCGAAGGCATCGTATTCCGGATCGAGAAATGCAAACTGTGAGTTCGTGTTCAGCTTGACTGTGTTCAGTGTCAGTTGCAACTGTGTCCCGATAGGCAGGTCCATCCGCAGCCCTGTCTGCGAATTGGTTTGTTGAGTGACAAGAATAGGCGCGCCGGCGAAAAAGGAAGCGGTCGGCTGTTGCTGGTCCAAGTGGCTGATACTAAAGAACAATTCCGGATCGAACATCCCCGCCTCTCTGCGCACCGATCCTTCGGATGCAAGATATGCAGCTTCCGCGATGCGAACAGATGTTGCATTCTTCAATCCATATTCAATAGCCTGCTGTAATGTGAGGGTTGTGCCCTTGATTTCGCTGAGGATCGATCGCAACGCGCTATCGGGGTTCGCCGGAGTTTGTGCGCCAGAAATGTGTGTTGCAGCAATTACTGTGGTTATCAACAACGCTGCACGTAGTTTCATCGATGAATAAGAAGTTGTTATTGCTGGTAATGGTGTTTGGTAGGTCGCTCCAATATAGCTTCTTCCCGACGTTGTTTCAAGACTGAAAGTATAAATTCGTAGCGTCCAGCTTGCCGCAAGAGCCGTTATACCGAAGGGTATAATGGTGGCGGAACCGCTATCTTAGCAAGATCATCTTTCTCTCCTCCACAGAACTCCCGACTTGAAGTCTATAAACATACACACCGCTTGCGAGAGCACCTGCACTAAAGGTTATCGTGTAGTCTCCCGGCTTCAAATTCTCATTCATCAGCGTCACAACTTCTCTCCCTAACATATCAAATACTTTGAGCGATACAAACTCGTCATCGGAAATCTGAAATCTAATATTCGTTGTTGGGTTAAACGGATTCGGATAGTTCTGCGCGAGCGAGAACCTTGCCGGGAGAAAAGGTGTTTCGTTTGCGCCCGTTACAGTCGTCCTGCTTCTGAAGACATACCTTCCACCTACAAGAACGTGTCCGCCCGGCGCAGCAACAATTGACGTGAGTTGCGGGGATGTCCCGAGGTCCACGCTGATGTTCACCCACGTTACTCCATTATCGGAACTTCTGAATACACCGGCATCACTCGTTCCGTACAGGTTGCCATCATGTGCGCCGGTTAATCCTGAGAAAAATGGCACAGTTCCTGAAACGCGCTGCCAGGATTGCCCACGATCTGTTGATCGATACAAGCCATCGACCGAAGCTGAATACGATGTATGGATGAAGACGGACTGATCCGTCGCGACAACTATTTTTCGAACATTTCTTCCCAAGAGCCCGTTGTTGAATTGCGTCCACGACATTCCAAAGTCTGTTGAGCGATAAAAGCCGTCGATTGTTCCAGCGTATACCTCATCATTATCCCCAAACGCAAAACACTCCGTTGAAAATGAATTGCTCGCATTTGGGAGCTGAACGCCGGTCCATGTATCGCCGCCGTCAGTCGAATGGTGAACTTTCCCGTTGCCGGTGTATGTTAGTCCCGCAAACAAATCTCCTCGTGGATGAACGGCAAGACCGTTGCATCCTTCTGTGACGAGGCTGTTGGACCAATGCTGTCCGTTGTCGGTTGATCGGAACACACCAAGAGCATCGTTGCCGAGATACAGCGTTCCCGTTGAATTGACTACTATGGTCTGTGCATATCGGTGGAAGATTCCAAGAGGAGTCCACGTGAAGCCGTCGTCGATAGAGCGGTAGAGCACCGAGTCTGCAAAACAATAGATGCGTCCCTGTGGATCGAGTTGCAGGTGATAGGCATAACTCCGGGGGAGACTCGTAGTATCCCACTGCGAAATTTGTGCTCTTGAAGATGCGCTCATCAAGGTGAAGAGCAGAGCGAGGAGCAGTGTTCGTGAAGTCGCCGACATGATTCCTCCGGAAAGAACGGATTGGACCATTGCCTGATGAATAAATCTGGTCGTCTGAAGATCGTATCGAAGATACAAATTCTATGTAACTTGCACAAGATTTCAATCGCTATTGAGTTGAAACATGCGTGAAAGATATCTATATTTGTAAGGTTTTTTTGCCTCCTTAGGATATCATGATCTTAGACATTCACTTCAGAGACAAACTACTCACCCCCATCTGGGAGAAAGTACAGCGCGGTGAACGGCTGACGCTCGAAGACGGGCTGACCATGTACAAAACACGCGACTTTCTCTCGCTCGGCAAGATGGCGCACCACGTCCAGCAGCAAATGAGCGGCGACGCCGTGTATTTCGTGTTGAACCAAAAGATCGAGCACACAAACATCTGTGTCCTTTCGTGCAAGTTCTGCGACTTTGCTACGAAGAAGAATAGACCAGATGCATACGAAATGACCAGCGAAGAAATTCTCGGCAAACTCACACCACACATCCATGAAGTGCACATCACCGGCGGCATGCCCGCAGATTGGCCATGGGAACGGTATCTCGATATCGTCCGCTCGATTCACGAGAGGTATCCCAGCGTTGATGTCAAAGCGTTTACCGCGGTCGAGATCGACTTCTTCCACAAAAAATTCAAAATGTCAATTGAGGAAGTGCTGCGACAGTTGCAGGTTGTCGGTTTGCGGACGATGCCTGGTGGTGGCGCTGAAGTGTTTTCCGAGCGCGTACGCAAGCTTCTCTTTCCGCAAAAGATCGGAGCGAAGGGATGGTTTGAAGTCCACAGGGAGGCCCACAAACTCGGTATTCCAACAAACAGCACGCTGCTCTATGGACACATCGAGACACTGGAAGAACGCCTCATCCACATGATCAAACTGCGCGAGGCTCAGGACGAAACGGGTGGGTTCCTCACATTCATCCCCCTTGCATTTCAGCCGGGGGACACTGGAATCAAGCCGAAGAATCAGTTCACGTCGGCGATTGACGACCTGAAAACGATTGCAATCTCCAGGCTCATGT
>JBGPGQ010000143.1:0-7879 GCA_041483995.1 Bacteroidota bacterium | reverse complement strand
GAATATCTTCGTCCGATCTATGGCCTCGTGTCACAATAAGGATGTATGTGGAGGGCTTGATGGCGATACGGTCGAATGCTTCGTAGAATTCAACAGCCAGTGTTTCAGAGGCCTCCGGAAATCGTACGGGGTTTGCATATTCCTTCCTGTCATCAATAATACTTATCCGAAATCCTGCCATGGATGCAGCGCGTGAAACATATTTCGAGACGTGGCCTCCGCCAAAGATAATCAGGTGTGGCCGACCCATCGATGGCTCGAGAATAAGTTCGTTCCTACCGGACTTTAAACGGCGGATTTCATTTCGATGGTACGCCGTGAGCATTTCCCCGCTAACTTCGGAAGCTGAGGAAGAGAGCGATGGCATTTTCGCTTGCAAGAGTTGGTTCAAATTTTCCAATTGATTGTCTTCGGGACTCAGTTCCAGCACTACCTTGTATTTGCTTCTTTGGGCGTCATCGAGCATCGTAAGTAGGATGCAATCATTTCCTTCGTCACGCAGGGACGTCATTTGTCTGAATAGAGGAATGTACTCGCGTCTGATTGGCTCCAGAAGTACATCCAGACTACCACCGCAAATCAGACCTTGATCGAGATTGTCCTCGTTCAGATGAAACGTCTGTATCTCTGCAGTGTCAGCATTGTACAAGCGAATTGCCTGTTGCAATACGTCTCCTTCCATGCAGCCTCCGCCGATCGTACCCAGCCAGGACTTCCCCCCATCCTTTACCACCATCTTTGAAAATGCAGCAGCCGGCGTCGAGCCGCTCGTCGAGATGATGGTGGCGAGCATGACATGATCTTCCGATTCAAGAGCGGAGAGTATTTCGTGAAGGATGTCCAAGTATGAGGGAGAAGATAGTAGTGAGACAGTTTGCCGCGTCTAAAATCTATGGTAAAGTTAATGGATTAGCAAACAGTTGGAATTCCATGCTTTCCAGCGCAAACAGCCGGGGGAAATCGGGGTGCCCTTTCCTTCACCGCATTGACAAACAGTAGCGATTTGCTTTCAAAGTTCCTTTTTAGTAGTTTTCTGCCACCTCAAATTCACCATATCAAAATCACATTTTTCACAAAGAGAGGATCCCCCATGAGTGACCTCAAGAGTTCCATCCATCGTCGCGGTTTTCTTGGTGGCCTTGCCGCAACTGCGGCGCTCGGTCTTACAAGTCTTGCGACTCCACTGAACCTGTTGGCCGAACAGAAAGGCAAACCTGCCGGATCGAGCAATCCTGAATTCGAAGCATGGCTTGGCAAGATCAAAGGAAAGCATCGTCAGGTGTTTGATGCCACGGCAGAGAATGAAGGCATGCCATTCGCATGGCCTCGCGTCTTCCTTATGACCAGCGGAGCACCCGAAAGCGACGTAAGTGCCGTTGTCATCCTCCGGCATGAGGCGATCCCTCTTGCTCTTGACCATCCACTCTGGGAAAAGTATAAGTTTGGTGAATTTTTCAAGATCAACGACAAGGCGACCAAAGCTCCAGCGGTACGCAACCCCTACTACCACCCAAAGCCGGGCGAGTTGATGCTCGACAGTTTCGCGCTTGATGAACTTCAGAAATCCGGCGTTCTGTTTGGAGCGTGCAACATGGCGATCAAAGTGTATAGCGGAATCTTCGCAAAGAACATGAACATGGATGCCGATGTGGTGATGAAGGATTGGCTGGCCGGCGTATTGCCCGGTATTCAGGTTGTGCCGTCGGGAGTACTTGCGGTGAACCGCACGCAAGAACACAAATGCACATATTGTTACGCAGGTGGTTGAAGCACGTGATGTAGGTGAAACACAAAGAGGCGAGCGCCGCGACGCTTGCCTCTTTTGTTTAAAGATGGTTCAAAATTAAATAATTTCGGTCAGCAATTCCTTTCTCGGTGAGGGGATTACTACTTTATTCACAAGCAACCCTTTCTCCGCAACAACAGCAGCGCCTGCATCAACAGCGGCTCTCACCGCAGAAACTTCGCCGGTTAACGTAGCGAAGGCCTTTCCCCCCAATGCCATCGCAAGACGAATTTCGATCAACTCAACGCGGGCAGCCTTTACTGCAGCATCGGCCCCTTCGATCAGGGACGCAACGGAAAATGATTCGATGATTCCCAATGCATCCGGGTTTTCGACCTTCACAGCACCTGCAATAGCAGGAAACACCGACGCATGGACGTTAGGAATAACAAACGTATCGATGACACATCCTTTCCCAATAGCAGAGCCGGCATCAACACTCGCCTTTACGGCGGCAACATCACCGCCAATCAGTACCATGTACTTTCCCGAGCATATCGAACGGGAGAGCAGTATCTCCACGTCTGCGGCCTTCAACATCGCATCGCCAACTTCATAACCGGCAGCGATACTCCCCAACTCAATCAAGCCAATCGAGTCTTTTTTCATTCGGAAAGATCTCCTTGTTGTTTATACGCGACTTGTTCGCGGAAGGGTGTTGCTATGAATGCTACATTGGTGCTTCAATGATGATGCTTTCGCCGATACTTCGTACCACTCCATCCATACTTGAGTGCACCCTTGCTCCGAGTTTGCCATCGGGAATATCGCCGATGCACCGTCCTTTCCTAATACTCTCGCCGACCCGAACAACTGCTGTTGCTGGCGAGCCTATGTGTTGTGCCAACGGTATTTCGACCTTCCGCGGACGGCACTCTCCGGTATTGAATTCCGACGGATGATCATACTCCGTAACGCCGAGGCGCTTGACAAGCTGTTTCAGCGGCGTGCGTCTGCCTTCGTACATCGGATGCGGCTCAACCTCCATGTTGCCTGACCATTTGAGGCCCTGCTCTTTCATGTCGTGCTTGCTCTTGTCGCATGCTTCTTTCGGGAATAGACTCTCCGGGCACGCGTAAAGTGTACAGAGCCCGCATGCACAGCAAAGGGAGGCGTACTGGTTCCAGATTGCTTCACCAGTTTGAGTGAAGCCAAGACTTCGCATCACCTTGTGTGGCTGCACGTCGTAGCCAAGCATATAGCGCGGGCACAACTCCGTACAGTAACTGCACTGGTCGCACGCCGACTTGCCGATGCGGTGCATGTGTTTTTCGGGCTGACTCTTCCGTTGCACAAGTGTGTGTGCGACCGGAAGAACGATGAGTCCTGCGGTTGTTTTCGTGATCGGCAGGTCCAGACTGACCTCCAGCTTGCCCATCATAATCCCGCCAACGAACACCGCAAAATCCGATGTTGATGCACCGCCGGCAACTTCGATTGCATCCCGATAGCTCATTCCGATCGGGGCGACGAATGAGACCGGATGTCTCACCGCACCGGCAACACCGATGAATTTCTCAATTACCGGCATGCCTTCGGCAGCACGTGAGATGTTGTATAGCGTTTCAACATTGCTGACCACAACGCCAACATTCAATGGGATTCCCTGTGGAGGAATCAGCCGTCCGGTTGCTTCATACACAAGAATATATTCATCGCCCGACGGATAGAAATCACCAAGTGTGTGAAGTATTATTCTCTTGTCGTCGATTACCTTCTTGAGCGCTTCGACCGCAACCGTGTTCTTTGCTTTGACACCGATAATTCCCTTCTTAGCACCTGTCGATTCCATGAGCAGTTTTACACCGTGCACTACATGATCGGCATGGTGCACCATTAGCTCGAAGTCCTTATGAATGAGCGGCTCACATTCAGCGCCGTTCGCTATGACCGTGTCAACGCGGGACGCTGCTTTCACGTGAGCGGGAAAGCCTGCTCCACCTGCACCGACAACGCCGGCACTCTTGATATTTTCTTCAATGCTCATGAAATTCCTTGCAGTCCATTAACGTTTGTAGTACACGGCGTCAGGCGGAAGACTTTCAACGCGGTAGTCAAGCTGTTTGAAAGGAAACTCCGGCCTCTGTTGCGAGTTGATGAATGCTGCAATCTGTTGTGCCTCGGCGTCGGTCAGGCTCCCCGGATCGAGGTACGGCATGGTGTATCGTATCATCCCTGCCAATGTGTATACGCGGGCGGCACCAGCGCCGTCGTTCCAGGAGTCTGGTCCCCACAACGGTCCGGCCTTTTTGTCTCCAATCTCCACGCCTTGCCCGTCTTCACCATGGCACGAGCTGCACTTTTCCTTGAATAATGTTTCTCCCGTCTTCGGATCAAGTTTGTCCACAGGGATAAGCTTGTTCGATGCAATAACATTGTGTCCGCGCCAGGCAGGGTTTTTACCGACGGGTATTCCATTCGATAGCCACGTGATGTATGCAGAAAGTGCAAGTACTTCCTTGGAGTTGGTAGAAGGGAGGGATTCATGCATTCCTTCGGTACCGTTCTGGCTTCGCGTGAAGCATCCAATAATTCTGTCTTCAAGACTGAACAACCGGCCCTCTCGTTTGTTATATTCGGGGAACACGGCGGCAACCCCCACCAGAGGCATTGCCTTTTCCTTTTGTCCGGCGTTCAGGTGACAATTGTTACACAGTAATTTGTTTTTTGAAAACTGAGGCGCTTCTTGAGAAGTCTGTGTGAACAGTTGAAATCCCCAACGGATTTGTTGAGAGAGAGGGTTGCCAGTGAGTGATGAGTCCGTGAGAGGGTTTTTGGGAATGTCCCACGCGGTGACCATTGTTGCCGACGCGGGGATCAATATGGTGTTTGCGGCAGGCTCGCCACCCTTGTTGCCGGCATTATCTCCATGGATGGGGAGCAAGCCGAATGCAACAGCAATGAGTAAACCAAAGGAGTTCGATTTCATATTAACAGGCAGTCCGGTTACTTGTTTCCATACAGGATTTCACTGCCAACGACAGGACTCATTTTGTCCTTGAGCTTCTGAATCGATAGCACGATCACTTCATTCGTTGCCGGCAATGAGAATTCGGGTTCGATTTCATGATTTCCAACTGCCGAGATCGCGTCCTTGATTGCGAGCCATGTTGAAAGCGCCAGCATCAGTGGTGGTTCAGCAACGGCTTTGCTTTTTCTGATTGTGTTGGGATTAGGAACGCCTTGCAATAACTCGACCCTGAAGTCCTTTGGAATATCCTGCACTGCGGGAATTTTGTACGTGTCCGGCGAATGCGTCATCAGGTTTCCCTTGTCATCCCACTTGATTTCCTCTGTTGTACACCAGCCAACGCCCTGTATGTATCCGCCTTCCACCTGGCCAAGATCGATTCCTGCATTGAGCGAGTCGCCAACGTCATGGAGAATGTCGGTTCGAACAAGTGTGTGACTGCCGGTCAGGACATCGATCAATACTTCACTCACACACATGCCGAACGCAAAATAATAGAACGGCTTGCCAAATCCTTTTTCCTTGTCCCACCCGACGTTGGGTGTCTTGTAGAATCCCGTCGCGCTCAGGCTTACCTGACGGAGATTCATGAGAGGCATTGCATCTGCGAAACTTATTTTCCTATCCCTGTGAACGGAGTCGATGATGGAATCGTTCTCGAATATTATGGAATGGGGGAGTGAGGGAGTGGCAGGGTTTTTCTCGGTGAATATTTGTGCAACGGATTCTG
The DNA here is from genome assembly GCA_041483995.1 of Bacteroidota bacterium. GTDB lineage: Bacteria > Bacteroidota > Ignavibacteria > UBA10030 > UBA6906 > JBGPGQ01. Next base: position 2,392 of record JBGPGQ010000143.1, on the reverse strand, counting down.
CAATTCTTGATTTGAGCGTATCGATTGCGTTCTTGACCGCCATGCCGTTGAGATCCGTCCCTGCTGAAGCTGCGGTGGCTGATGTGTTCGGCACTTTGGATGTGTTTGTTGCATTCACTTTCACCCGATTGAGGCTCACGCCAAACTCTGCAGCGGCGACCTGCTGCATTTTTGTATGCAGTCCCTGCCCCATCTCCGTTCCGCCGTGGTTGACGAGGATGGTGCCATCTTTGTACACGTTGACAAGAGCGCCTGCCTGGTTGAGGAATGTTGTTGTGAACGAGATACCGAACTTCACCGGCGTGATTGCGAGGCCTTTCTTGTAGAACTCGTTTTCCGCATTGAACGCATCGACAGTCTTTCTCCGCAGTGTGTATTCAGACGATTTCATCAATTGATCGTAGATCATGAAGAGCCGATTGTTCTCCACAACTTCGCCGTAGTGGGTAGTGTTGCGGTTGTCGATGCCGTAGAAATTTTTGTAACGGATATCGGCTGCGTCCTTCTTAAGTTCCCGGGCGACACGGTCGATCACTGCTTCAATGACTGCCATGCCCTGTGGCCCGCCGAAGCCGCGGAATGCAGTATTGGAGGGAAGGTTCGTCTTGTAGACCTTGCCGACAACGGAGAAGTTCGGGATGTAGTATGCGTTGTCCACGTGCAGCATCGCCCGCTCCAGAATGGCAAAGGAGAGATCCGTTGTACAGCCGCCGTCGCTGTTGAGTTCAAAGCTTGCTGCAAGCAGATTGCCCTCATCGTCGAAACCGACATCGTACTTCGATAGAAAACGATGACGCTTGCCGGTAATCTTCATGTCATCATCGCGGAAAAGTCTGATCTTCACCGGTCGGTTGGTTGCCCGGCAGAGAAGCGCGGCCCAGCATGCTGTGTGGTTCCCCTGCGTTTCTTTGCCTCCAAACGCTCCGCCTATTCTTCTCACTTCAACCACAACTTCATTCTTGCCGATGCCGAGCAGCTCTGCAATGAGGGCTTGTGTTTCAGATGGATGTTGTGTTGAGCTGAAGACGTTGATTTCCTTTCCCTCTCCCGGAACGCAAAGGCAGACCTGCGACTCGAGATACCAATGCTCCTGCGCGCCGGTGTGCAACTCTCCGTTGATGCCATGCGGCGCTGATGCGAGTGCTTTGTCAACATCGCCTCTTGCTATTGTTCGTTGCGGACCGAGCAGACTCTGCTTCTCCATCGCTTTCTCGATGGTGAGGATAGGCTCAAGCGGCTCGTACTCGACCGCAATGCGCTTTTCCGCTTCAATGCACTGTTCTTCCGTTTCGGCAGCGATGAGAAACATTGCCTGCCCGACGCAGATGACTTCGTCAATGGCAAGGCAGAGCTCGTCTTTTATCACTGGGCCCATCTGGTTGTGGCCGGGGATGTCCCGATAGCAAAGCACGGCATGCACACCGGGTACTTTCTTTGCTTCACTCAGATCAAATGATACGATCCTGGCGTGCGCGTGCGGACTGTACACAACGCGTCCAACGAGAAGCTGTTCACTAACGGGCATATCGTCAATGTACACGGCTTCGCCGGTGACGTGCTTGGAGGCGGATTCGTGCGCAATCTTTAGATTGGGGTCATTACTAAGCATGTTTCACTGCGTTGATGTGTTGTTTGAAGATACTCATCTCGCGCCGTATTGGCAACTTCTGGCTATACTTAGTCATTCTGAGGAGCGGAGCGACCGAAGAATCTCTCTTTTGTTCAGATTCTTCGGCCCGATAAACAACATCGGGTCTCAGAATGACATCCGCGCATGCCTTGGCTGATAGACTCTTGTCCTTTCAGCTCACCACTTCCCATCCGCACCACCGCCACCAAATTCTCCACCGCCGCCCTCAAATTTCTTCTCGACGTGTTGCGGTGGCGCGCCAAGTGTTTGAGCGATCAACATTGCTTCTGCATTGAGGCCTTTGAATTTTTCCTTGAGCAGGTGTTTCTCGGTGTAGCCGTCGCTACGGTTCTTCAGGTTTCGGGTCGCAAGAACCGCAGCCAGAATGAGAATCAGTCCTGCAAGAGTGAGCGCAACCTCGGGTGGGATGATGTGAAAATAATATCTGAACGTCAGAACAGAGAGCACGGCTGCAATCAATCCGGAACGAAGCAGGAGATGATCTCTCGCCATCAACCCCCTTACGATATAGGCGACGGGCGTTAGTGCGGTGAGCAAGTAAAAGAGCCATGCGAAGGGCATATCCTGTCCCTCGGGTATTACCGCATTCATCAGCATCTCGTTTGCCACACGGACAACGTAGTAGTTGCCACCAGAATAGAACGTCGCAAGAGCAAGAAGCTCCACCACGAACAGGCAATCCCCGTACGGCCGGAGCGCTTCTTTGTCTTTGTATTTTTGAGTAAGGAAGTATGAAACAAG
>JBGPGQ010000142.1:0-7885 GCA_041483995.1 Bacteroidota bacterium | reverse complement strand
GACTGGGGTTCTTACACTTGTTTTTGAAATGGGGTCAACTTCACAACCCCAGTATTTCGGGCTCGTGTTATCGCAACTGACAACGGAGCCGGACGCGACACAATATGGTTTGGCAACCATCCCTTCGGAACTTATGGTATTGATGCTTCCTTGTGTGAATTTGAGCTGCCCCCGGTTCCTCCCGCAGGCGTGTTTGATTTTCGATTTGTAAACCCTCCCGGACGCGATGGCATAGAGCCACCCGCAGGACTTGGGCTGGGCGTCGATCAGGATTATCGGCGTATTCCAAGCATTGTCCCGGTTGATACATTCAAGCTAAGATTTCAGCCGGGTGAGGGTGGACTTCCAATGACGCTTAGTTGGATTCCTTTGGAGATCCAAGGTACGTGCGACAGCGCCCGCCTTCGCGACGAGTTTGGTGGTTTCTTTGTTAACGCGAACATGCTTACGACATCATCTGTCGTAGTACCAGCACCCCTCCCAATTACAACCCTCTTGCTCTTCAAGTATGCTTATTTAGATGGTATTTCGGAAGTATCTGTATACAATGCCTGCCTTCTTGGAAGAAAAGTGGCAACACTTGTTTCCCAAGAACTCACGCCCGGCTTTTATACCGCCACGTGGAATGGGACCGATCAATCGGGTCGCACATCGGCAAGCGGGATATACTTCGTTCGTATGACAGCCGCTGCCGGAAATGCAAAGGCATTTACGGCGATGCAGAAAATCATGCTGCTAAAGTAATTCAAATCGAATCTCGACAGAAGCCGCGTTTCATGAGCATTTTAGCCATTGTGTCTTATCACGCGTCGTAAGGAACAACGGTACCATTGTGTGATTTGTCGGTGTCCGATTCAATTTTTTGGTTAGATTCGAAACCTTTCCAGTAGACAGCGCATCGGCAAAACAAAATTGTGTTTATTCTTTCAAGAAAAAATCTAAACGGGTAAATCAGAGTTGACAATCTGATCCGCCACTCACATATTGCCTGTGAGTTATCTCGTCCCCCTCTGCAGTTACCTTCATCTTCAAACATTCAGACTATTGACATAGGTTATGGGACAGCAGCAAATATTGTTCCTCATTCTTGGCATCTGTGTCATTGGGATTGCTATTTCGACCGGTGTCATTGCGCTTCAGCAGGCCGAAGCACCCGACAATCGGGTGATGATAATTGGGGATCTCCATCAGCTTGCAGGTGAAGCCCGGTCATTTTTTAATCGGCCGATGGAGAATGGCGGGGGAGATGGTTCGTTTCTTCTTCTCACGAGTACGACGAATGGAATACACAGGCTGACGCGACCGTTTTCAACAACACACGGTGAATTCTTTGTGAAGAAAACCGGCCGTGCTTCGTGCGTCGAGATTATTGGCGTTGGTGTTCAGCCAGGCAAAGACGTTCATCTCCCAGTAAGAGTTTCAATCGTGGTGTGGCCAGACCGCGAAGAAGTCCACGAACTTAATTAGTAGTTTGAATTCCGTTTTTTTGCTTACCATAAAGAAGGGGAACCCGGTTATAAGTTCCCCTCTGTTCTTAAGTAAAGGTACTCTGCTTACTGCGTCAGCTTTTCTCCGTGTACATCGCACAAGACCGTTTCACCGAATTTCATTTTCTCTACCCCCTCGCGTATGACTTTCAAGTCGCCAACAACAACAACTGCCATTGTTGAGCTATCAAGACATTTCTTTGCTGCTTGCTGGACTTCATCGAGTGTTACCCTGTTAATGTTCTCGAGGTATGTCTGGTAATAGTCATCCGGCAAGTTATACAGCACGATATTCTGTATTGCTCCGGCAATCTGTCCGACCGTCTCAAAGTTGAGTGCGAATCCGCCCGTAAGTCCTTTCTTCACGAATAGCAGTTCTTCAGGGGTCATTCCGTCATGATTCATTTTGTCTATCTCATACAAGAACTCTTGAATTGAGCTATCCGTCTTTGCGGTTGTGACGCCGGCGGACGCTACGAACGGACCGGGATACTTGTTGAATTGGAACCCTGAACGCGCGCCATAGGTGAAGCCATGTTTCTCACGCAAATTCATATTCAATCTGCTCGAAAACTGGCCTCCAAGCGCTCTGTTCATAATTGAAATGGGGAAGAAGTCTGGCGTAGAACGGGCCGCTGCCGGATACCCAATCCTAATTTCGGATTGTGGCGCGCCCGGTTTATCAATCAAGTAAATACGACGCTTGTCAACCTTGGAGGTTACGGGCATTGGGAAAGCCGAAACGTTCGCCGGCTCCCATGTTGCCATCCCTTTCTCCAACTGTTTCGTGATATCCTTCAATGTAACGTCTCCCACAACAACAAGGGTTGCATTGTTCGGACGGTAGTACGTGTTGTAGAATGACGCGAGGTCGTCCCGTGTCAGCGCCGAAATAGACTGGTCACTACCGGAAGGGTCATTTCCGTATGGGTGATGTGGGCCGTAGATGATATGATTGAATGACAAGGTTGCAATAGTTGGAGGCCGATCTTTCTGCTGAAGCAACGACGTCAGCCGTTCCTTCTTTAGTCTATCGAATTCCTTTTCAGGGAAAGTAGGATTCGTAAGCACGTCAACATAAACATCAAGCGCCTTGTCCAGGTTCTTGGTGAGGGTGTTCAATGAGAGAAAGGAGCCATCAAAACTTGAGTTCACATTGAGGTTGGCTCCGATGAAGTCCATCTCATCCGCAATTTGCAGGGCATCCCTGGTCTTTGTTCCCTCATCCAGCACACTTGCAGTCATTGATGCCATACCTGGTTTGTCCAGCGGATCGTGATCAGATCCAGCCTGGATAACAAGGTTCATCGCTACAAGAGGAAGCTCATGGTCTTCAACAAGCCAGATGTTCAAGCCGTTACTTAAAGCTGTTTTCTGAAACTCCGGCAGATGTACCTTGGGTACGTGTTGCGGGGCAGGGCGAAGTGTGCGATCTAGCGTGGTTTGTGAGAACGCAGCCGCGCTCATCATTGAAAATGTTATTGCGATAGCCATGAAATTCCTCAGGATAATGTTCATTCAACGCCCCCTTTCTTTTCAATTGTTTTGCGTTCAGCAGCCAGGTCGGGCTTTCCCTGTGGCACAATACTTAGAACAACTTTCTTGTCGGTGAGCACTTTCCGCGCAATCGTGAGCACCTCTTGTGGGGTGATGTCTTTGAATCGTTCAAATTCCGTGTTGATGTTGTTCGCATCACCGGTAAGTGTGAAATACGTTGCAAGAGCGGTTGTTTTTCCAAGGACTGTTGCCCTTCTATTGATGAGTTGGGATTCCTTGTTGTTCATGAATGTCTGTATCTCCTTTTGGGTAACCCCCTCCTTGAGAAGCTTTGCAATCTGTTCGTCCAGCGCGGTTTCCATCTCGGTAAGTGTCTTTCCAGGTTTAGCAGTTACGATAATGCCAGTCTGTCCGGCAATCTCCATTCCATTCTGATATGCTGAAACCGACTGAGCGATCTGTTTTTCGTAGACAAGCGATTTGTACAGCCGTGAGTTCTTCCCGGAACTCAATATGTCAGTCAAGACATCCAGTACAGCGTCTTCCCTTGTATTCATCGGTGCACTTGGCCAGGAGACGTATAGTCTTGGCAACTGCACTTTGTCTTCAAACATGCTTCTCTTCTCCTCGGAGAGCGCTACAGGCTGTTGTGGCGGCCGCTCAATACCCGTTCCCCGCTGGAGCGGGCCAAAGTACTTGTCAATCCATTCTTTTACTTGCTTTGAGTCAAAATCTCCTCCGACAACCAGACATGCGTTGTTCGGAGCATAGTAGATACGGAAGAAACCCATCACGTCTTCGAGCGACGCGGCAGAAAGATCGTTCATGGATCCAATCGTTGGCCAACTGTAAGGGTGGCCTTCGGGAAACAATGCTTTGGCGATTTTTTCGGAGGATGTCCCGTATGGTTGATTATCATAGCTCTGACGCCGTTCGTTCTTTACGACATCCCTCTGGTTATCCAGTTTTTCCTGTGTCATCGCAGGAAGCAGAAACCCCATACGGTCAGATTCAAGGTAGAGAGCCAGTTCAACATAGTTGCTGGGTACGACTTCAAAATAGTTAGTGCGATCTTCCGTCGTGTTACCATTGACGTTAGCACCAACTTCCTGGAGTAGTTTGAAGTGCTCGTCATCCGCGACATGTTGCGAGCCTTGGAACATCATATGTTCGAACAGGTGTGCAAAGCCAGTCCGCTTCAGCTTTTCGTTCTTTGAACCGACATGGTACATGACGGCTACGGCGGCAACAGGTGCGGAGTGATCTTCATGCAAAATAACCGTTAGCCCATTTGCGAGCTTATATTGGTCAAATCTTATTTGCGGTTGGGCGATTGATTGCTGCCGAACAGAGGATACGAGCATGGCTGTAATGAAAGGCAAAAGACTCATTGAGTACTTCAACCAATCCTTTGTAATCACAATTACCCCGACAATGGAGTCTATTTGCTTCATAGTGGATCTCCTATCTGTTTGTTCTATTTGAAGATAACTTTCGTAGTTTCAGAACTGGAATGGTGAAACAATATCAGGAATCTGTTACGAAAAAGCCAGCAGAGAGTTACCCTCCCTCCATTGATTTCGTTGTGCTTTTTGCTATCTTCAATCAAAGAACAATCTTTTCTCTCCGTTACTAATAGAAGCCATCATCATGAAGAATCAATTTAGCTTGAAGACACGGGTATGGATCATATTTATGGTTCTGACATTTGTCGTTTCCAACGGTCATGGACAGAGTATTGTTCGAGTGATTCCTTTCCCGAATACGACCTATTGGATGAAGCCTACGGGCTTGCACCTACCCAGGCAGGTCTATCCATTAATAGTGGAACAAGTACAACAGGGGTATATAACTATGGATTTATCTATAAAGTAGATTCTTCTGGAACATTGATTGATAGCATTGCCACGGGATTAGGAGAAAGTCAGGGGTTAGCGTGGGATGGAACCTATTATTGGTACATACAACGCAGAGGTGTAGCAACGTTCAGACTCTTCAAGGTTACCACGGCCGGAGCGGTTATTGATTCAATCATTCCACCCTCTGCATGGTATCTCGGAGGAGCAGGGTGGGATGGGACTGGTCTATGGGTTTCGGTATACTACCCGAATACCGATGCGGCCCTCTACAAATACAACATCTCAACAAAAACCATCATTGATACAGTCCATACACTCGGCATTCAGCCCCAGGGAATAGCCTGGGATGGACAGTATCTGTATTATGTCATTGACAACAATGACAACGATCCGGAAAAAATCTACCAGGTGAACCTTGCCACACGAGATACTGTTCGATCATGGTATCTGACCGAAGGTCCAAGCTCGAATATGAGTCCACGGGGTTTGGCTTGGGATGGAGGATTTCTTTGGCTCATTGCGGAGCCAGCTGGAGCATCGTCTGGGAGAGTATTGTATAAGTATGATCTTGGCGGTAACGGGACGCCGGACATAAATCTTCCTACCTCGCTTGTTGATTTTGGCGAAGTGAGAATCAATCAGCAAAGGACAATAAGTATTGCGGTGCAGAATGTCGGTACGGCACCATTGCGTGTGGACAGTGTAAAAGTGATGCTCTCAACGCATTTCACATCCTTATTGTTCACCCCGGCGACAATTACAGCGGGGTCTTCACTTCAGCTCCCGCTGGTTTTCTTGCCGACAACGTTCGGGCCTGATACGACGAGCATTATAGTATATTCAAATGATCCTGATGAGGCAACAAAAATTGTTGCCGCACATGGAATGGGAATCTATTCGAGTTCTTTCATCGCAACGCCAGCAGGGAATGACTTTGGCGCACGGAGGGTGGGAAGTACGAACTCATGGAAGATGGCAATCCAGAATCAAGGAGGGGGACAGCTCTCAGTTTCAAGCATCACGGTTGCGAATCCTGCATTCTCAGTTGATTCAATACAATATCCCATACTACTAGATTCTCTTCAAACGACAAGTGTTCGCATATGGTTTCATCCCTCTTCGATTCTACCTGTTCTCGATACGCTGAGAATTACCAGTGATGCCTCAAATGGTCCAGTCACACGTGTTACACTCCGGGGAACAGGAGATGCAACACCAATTCCTATTGGCACGCCCATCTGGACATATACAGTCCCCGATCATCCAATTTCAAACACTTTCCGGCTCGTCAAAGCTGTTCGAGCGATGAATGACATAACCGGTGACGGAAAGTCCGATGTTATTGTCTCGACTGACAACTATTGGACTATGGCGCTCAATGGTAATTCCTCTCAAAGCAATGATTCACTCTGGGCATTCAGTACATATATTTCCAGCTTTAGTGCAGGGTCAATTGGGTCAACAGGGGACTACTCGCATCAAAAAGCACTCGGAATTGCCAGCGACCTGAATGACGATGGGTTCAATGATGTTGTGATCGGTACTGGTGGTGGGAATGAACACGTCTACGCTCTGAACGGAAAAACTGGTCACGTGCTTTGGACTTTTGGAACGGATGATCCGGATAGTTTTTCTCTTGGCGATTTTACCGGAGTTGACGTAAGCACCGACTTCAACAGCGATGGTGTACCTGACGTAATTGCTGCTGCAGCAGCTTCGGAGAGTGGCGGCATAGGAGGACGGCGTACCGTTTATCTCTTCAACGGCACGAACGGGAACATCATTTGGCAAGCACCGCTTCTGGGCTTCACGCATGGTGTCGCTGCTATCCAGGATGTTAACGGTGATCTCCATCCTGATGTGGTTGGAACGGTCGGTGAGCCGTCGTACCTTGCCAGAGCATTCAATGGAACAAATGGTGCGACACTATGGAGTTTCCCCGTTCCAAGCGCGAGTGGTGGAGCGAAGGAAGTGATGTCATTCCCGGTCCCGGGGCAAGCGAACGATGTTATCATGGGTGCATTCTGGGGACCAGTGTACAGATTGCACGGTGCGACAGGAGCGGAAGTTTGGTCGCATCCAACTGGTGGTGTTGGAGGAGGAGGCGTAATGCAGCTGTATCTGTTAAGAGATGTCACGGGTGATGGTATCGATGAGGTGCTGGTTGCTCTGCTTGGCAATGGTGCGCTCTGCTTGAATGGAGCAACAGGTGCGACCGTATGGTCAATTCCGACAGGCAACACGATGGGTATTGCAAGTATCCCTGATTTGAATCAGGACACATACGACGAAGCAGTTGTTGCATCGCAGAGCCAGGGAGCGATCATTGTCCGTGGACAGGACGGAGTACAGCTCGGCGTATATTCGTTCGGCGCGAATGAGACGCGCGAGGTCGCCGTTGTGCCTGACATGGATGGGAACTACAGCAGGGAAGTGATTGCGGGCTCGAAGTTCGGTGACATTGCACTGATCTCCGGTGGTCTCAACGCAGGACCCAATTCAGTGGAGGAGCAAAGCCCACTTCCTAAACAATTCTCTCTCGAACAGAATTTTCCCAATCCGTTTAATCCATCCACAACAATTCAAATCAAGTTGCCGGAACAATCGGATTTACGGTTGACGATATTTGATCTATTGGGGCGAGAAATACGATCATTTGAATACGAGAAGGTTCCGCGAGGCAGTCATCAAGTTGTGTGGGATGGGAAGGATGAAAGAGGAATGCAGGTTGCCAGTGGGGTGTATTTCTATCGACTTGATCAGAAGTCAGCGCTCCCCGGCTCAGGATGGACATTCATTGATACGAAGAAGCTAATGTTCATCAAATAAGCCGTTGAATTGGTGAGATTGACTCTCAGCTTTTACATTGATAACTTGCTCTTGTAATGCCTTCATAAATCTCTGAGACAGACTCTTTCTCTAAGAAAGGGAGGTCGGCAATGAGATCAATAAGATTATTCTCAAGCTCTCTTTTACTCTCCTGTTTTGCTTTGCCTCTCTTTGCCCAAGATTCAATTTGGATACCGACCAAAGGGCCGTATG
>JBGPGQ010000141.1:0-7906 GCA_041483995.1 Bacteroidota bacterium | reverse complement strand
AGTAATAGTACGAAGTATCACTGGCGAGTGAATGCCAGGAATGTTGGAGGAACGAGCAGTTATTCAACGACTTGGAACTTCACGACGGTTGTAACCGTGCCGACAGTGCCAAGCCTCATCTTGCCACTGAACAGTTCGGTGAACCAGCCAACATCTCTGACCCTAAAATGGGGTCATGTTTCAAATGCGACAACATATCGGCTGCAGGTGGGGACGGATTCAAGTTTTGTCAGTGGAGTTGTGCTTGATGATTCAACACTAACGGATACATCTCGCGTTGTGAGTGGATTAAACAACAGTGCAAAATACTACTGGCGCGTGAACGCAAAGAACACCGGGGGAATAGGCGGTTATTCAACCATATGGAATTTCACGACGATTACAACTGTGCCATCAATACCAACACTCATCTCGCCATTGAACGGTTCGGTGAACCAGTCAATATCTCCAAGGCTGCACTGGACCTCCGTTTCAGGTCCGACAACATATCGGTTGCAGGTAGGGACTGATTCGAGTTTTGGTGGCGGAGTTGTGTTTGATGATTCAACGCTGACGGACACATCGCGTGCGTTGAGTGGATTGACCAACGGTGCAAAGTATTATTGGAGAGTGAATGCGGAGAATATTGGAGGAGCAAGCGGCTACTCAACTACTTGGAGTTTCACGACAATTGTTGCAGTACCGGGGCCACCATTACTTGTTGCTCCTGCAAGCGGAGCGGCGATCAGCGGCGATAGTGTCATCACGATTTGGCTGCAAAGCCAACCGGCAATAAATTTCTATTGGTTCGAACATGCAACCGATTCGCTATTTTCCAGTTCAGTCATTGATTCAACGCTCATTGATACAATAAAGGTCATTCATTCGCTGCTCACTAATCATACATACTGGTGGAAAGTTAGGGCACACAATGCAGCCGGATGGGGAGTATTCAGCGAGCAACGCACATTTGTGGTGACAATTACCGCCCTCGAAAGTGAGTCGACGCTCCCTCAAAAATTCAGTCTAATGCAGAACTATCCAAACCCATTCAATCCTTCAACAACGATCCGGTATGGACTGCCCGAGAATTCTCATGTCACGTTGAAAGTGTACGACGTGCTTGGTCGGGAAATAGTGACGCTGGTTGATCAGATGATGCCGGCCGGGTATCATGAGGTAAGCTTTGACGCGGGAGAACTATCGAGCAGCATCTATTTCTACAGGATTCACGCGGGGAATTTTACTTCATTGCAAAAGATGCTTCTGCTCAAATAATAGTGGGCGAAAGCCTTTCGCAATTGATTCTGGAAGATTGTATCTTGGAAGCGGTCGTAGACGGATCAACCGTTGAAGAGAATCGGGAGCAGGATATACGCTGTGCACATTCCCGCAACAACGAGCCAGAACATCGTACCCACTGCCCACAAGAACATCTTGAAGTCGCCATCCTTTTTGTCTGATACTTTCAGTGCCTTGCGGAAACACCAGACCGCAAGGGCAATACCCCCTACAGAAATTATGCTGAACACGAGAAGAAGAATAGTGTCTAACGGCGCCATCAGGTAAGTCCTTTATCTAATGTACGAAATCATCCCATAAATCCCCAAGTCTATTTCCGAGAGGAATGCTGAATGAAGACCTTCGAGAGTTTTTTGACAACCGCGGTTGTTGTTTTTCTCATCGCAATGTTTGATGGGTGTACAAAGAATGAGCCGGATCCACGGTTGAAAGACCTTGACATGCGACTCTCCCGTCTTGAGCAAGTGCCGATGAACTTTGACGCGCGGTCGTTACCTTTACAACAAAAAGAATTGTTGAAGAGTCTTGTCGATGCAACCAGGCTGATTCACGAAGCGTACCTGCATCAAGTCTATCCTGAGGGAGTTGTTGTGCGGGATAGTCTTGCACGCGTGGATGGATTGGTGAATAAGAAACTTCTGAGACTCATCGACCGGAATGGTGGGCCGTTCGACAAAATGGATGAATTCAAGAACTTTCTCGGGAATTTTGAAAAGCATCCGGGCGCCGCATTCTATCCACCTGATCTGAAGAAGGAGGAATTTGAAGCGTATGTTGCTGCACATCCCGAACAGAAAGATGCACTGATGAGTCCGTACACGGTTATCAAGCGTGACCACGCCGGACTAAAGGCTGTTCCATACCACGAAGAATATGCCCAATGGATTACACCCGCGGCGGGACTGCTGAAGAAGGCAAGCACATTGACGGACAATCCTTCCCTCAAGAAATATCTTTCAAGCAGAGCCGATGCCTTGCTGACAGACAACTATTACCAGAGTGATGTCGATTGGATCGACTTGAAAGATAACGACGTGGACATTATTATTGCTCCGTATGAAGTGTACGAGGATGCGCTCATCGCAATCAAGGCGTCGTATGAATCGACTGTCGGAGTGAAAGATAAAGAGGAAAGTGCAAAGCTCGATGTCTACACAAAACATCTTGACGAGCTCGAACAGAATCTTCCACACGACAAGAAATTCAAACGTTCCATCAAGGGACTTTCCTCTCCCATGGTGATTGTCACCGATATTATTCGGGGTGGTGATATTGCAACAGGATATCAGCCCGTCGCAGCGAATCTTCCCAACGATCCCAAAGTGCAAACCACGAAGGGGACGAAAAAAACTTTCTGGAAGAACGTCATGGCGGCGCGCGTGAACAAAATCATCCTGCCGGTCGGGCGTGAGTTGATTGCTTCCGATCAGATCGAAGACATTACTGCTGAAGGCGTATTCAATTTCGTTCTGATGCATGAACTTTGCCATGCGCTTGGCCCTCAATATGTCTACGGCTCCGGCAACAAAGTCTCTGTGAACCAGGGATTGAAGGAGCTCTATCCAGCAATTGAAGAAGGAAAAGCAGACCTGGCGGGACTGCATTCCATCAAGTACTTCATTGACCACGGAATCATTGCGAAGGAAATGGAAAAGCAACACTACGTTTCATTTCTTGCGTCTATTTTCAGGACGATTCGTTTCGGCACAACCGAGGCGCATGGTAAAGCTGCAATCTGCGAGTTGAATTATCTTCGCGACAAGGGAGGCATACGCCTTGATCCTGCGACAAAAAAATGGTCGATTAATTTTAATCAAATTGGTCCCGCAATATCCGACCTCGCAAAAGTCTGGTTGACGTTGGAGGCGACAGGTGATTACAAGGGCACGCAGGAGTTCTTTACGCAATGGGCAGGAACTTCCCGCGAGGTTGCCGATGCACTCAAGGGTCTTGAGCATCTTCCTGTTGATGTTGAACCTGTCTACACCATACAGTGGAATTAGTATATTTGTGGCGAAACGCGATCCAAGTCTCATCAGCCTCTCACACGATCACCACCACAGCCTTGCGTTGGCAGTACGGCTGAAGCAAGGGGATAAGGCGCTTCTCTCGGATGGTTGGACGCATGACCGTCGAGCGCAAGTACAGCGGGTCGAACAATTCTATAACGAAGAGCTTCGCCTCCACTTCAAGATAGAAGAACAAGTCCTGTTTCCAATGATGCGTTCAGCGCTTCCTCAGTGGTCCGAATTGCCTGATGCTCTCGTGCAACAACACCGGCAGCTTGAACAGATGATCGCGGCACTACCTTCTGTCAACGGCGAATCATTGAGCCGCGCGTTAGTTGATATCGGGGAACTGTTGGAGTTGCATGTACGACTTGAGGACCGCCAGCTCTTCCCGTTGTTTGAGTCGGACATTCCTGATGACATGAGAATTGAAGTAGGTAAACATATCGCGACGCTCCATGCCGAGAACAAGCATTGAAAAGCGTGTGAGGTTTCTTGTCGGGTAGGCGCAAGTGATCGTTTGCGGTTGAGAAAATCTATCAATATATTTCATTGTATTTGCAGAGGCATAGACGGACAATGGAGGCTTCACAAACTCCCCATGGTCAGGCCAATGGAGTATTGATTGTCGATGACGAGCCGGAGATACTCATGCTTCTCTCGCTCATTTTCGAGACTGAACAATTCACTGTCTACCGGGCAACTGATGGACTTGCAGCGTTGGATTTGTTTTCGGCACATGCGGATGACGTTGTGTTGATGATTACTGACCTTGGTCTTCCCAAGCTGGGGGGGATTGAATTGATCGAGAAGATTCGCGCAAAGAAGCCTTCCATGAAAATTATCGGCTCAAGCGGTTATTCTCGTGCGAACGTTGCCGAAGAAGTGCTGAAGGCAGGGGGAGACGCGTTTGCTCCGAAACCCTATCTTGTTGCAGACCTGCTCAGGACTGTACGACAGTTGCTAGGACGATCATGAAGACGACGACCGAATATCTTTGGTTTACTACCAAAGCACACCGCGAATACGTCAACATTACCAATCAGGTGCAGGACATTGTTGCCAAGAGTGGCATCCGGGAGGGGATGACGCTTGTTTCAGCCATGCATATTACGGCTGGTGTGTACGTGAATGATGCTGAAGATGGTCTTATCCAGGATATAGACGAATGGTTGGAGCGCATTGCACCGTTTAACGCGCACTACCGTCATCATCGTACGGGTGAAACGAACGGAGATGCACATCTGAAGAGTCTGCTGATTCATCATGAAGTCATTGTCCCTGTAACGGCGGGAGTGCTTGATTTCGGACCATGGCAGCAGATTTACTATGCAGAGTTTGACGGGCAGCGCCGTAAACGTGTGATTGTGAAAGTGATGGGTGATTGATCACCTCGGTTTTCGATAATTGCAGCAAAGGGATGAATTTGAAAACGTGCATGCTCTTGTGGCTCTTTCTGTTCTTGTCATGTTTGTCCGGGGCAGAAGCTCAAACAGTACTGCCGCGTGAGGTTCTTCGCATCTCAGTTGATGTCGGTCGCTTTCGGGGAAGTGGAGATAGCCTGTTTGTGGAAGTTTATTATTCAATTCCAGAGGCGGCTCTTACATATGAACCCGACACGGCTGGCCTGAAAGCTGGCGTGGATATCACACTCACCGTTGCCCGAGCGGATTCTCTTCTTTTAGGTAATCGATGGCTCGTTCCTCATACTGTGAATGATACTGCAAAAATAACACGGGGAATGAACCTGATCGGTATGACCAACATGATGCTTGCGGAAGGGGAGTACACCTTGAAGATGGTTGCTCGTGATCGTTACAACTCTGAACGAGTGGATAGTCTATCGTTGAAACTGCCGATCAGAACGATCGGAACACAACATCTCACACTCAGTGACCTTGAACTTGCTTCAACGATTCGTTCAGGAATCAAGGGAAGTCAGTTCTACAAGAACACTCTCGAAGTCATACCAAATGTTAATGCTCTCTACAGCGGGGATCAGAAATGTTATTTGTATGTCGAGGTGTATAATATTCTTGCAACAGGTGACAGGAGTGATTATACCGTCCGGACAGCAGCGTACGACGCGACTCGTAAAGAGATCATTTCGCGAGAGAAGCCAAAAAAACGTTTAGCGGAGTCGAGCGTTATTATCGATGATATCAATGTTGCCCATCTCCGGAGCGGAACATATACGCTCATTGTCTCACTTCTCGATTCTTCAAAAAAGGCCTTGACCTCTGTTGGGAAAAAATTCTTTATCTACAATCCTTCTCTTGGGGTTGATTCGTCATTGCTCTCATTGAGCACAGGTATTTCCATCAGCGTATTTAACACGATGGATGAGCCGGAGCTGGACAGGGAATTCAAATGGACAAGGCATGAGTCGACCGAATCGGAAAAGAAACAATATGAAGGACTGACTGGTGTCGACGCGAAACGGAAATTCATGTATGAATTCTGGCGCCGTCGGCCCGACAGTCCGCGTGAAGAATACCTCAAGCGGATTGCATATTCGAATAACAATTTTCAGGTTATGGGGCGGGAAGGATACAAAACAGACCGCGGACGTGTGTATATTGTCTATGGTCCTCCGGATGATATAGAGAGGCATCCGAATGATTCCAACGCCCGTCCATATGAGATCTGGACATACAACAACATTCAGGGCGGGGTGATCTTTGTTTTCGTTTTGCGGCAGATCGGCGGAGAGTATGAGCTGGTACACTCAACACATCGTAACGAACTCCACGATGAAAACTGGCAACAATATGTTGTCACAAATTAATGGAGACAATGCCTTGATCTGAGTCGGCTGAAGAGGACCCATCGTGCAGAATTCATTACTCCCCGTGTCTGTGAGACCGGGGTTTCTGTTTATATTGAATGTTCCAGCTGTATTTCTTAGATTCATTCAATATCTTTCTCCCTCATGCGTGATTCGATAGAGTTTTTTTTCTTTAATCTTCTGCACACCATCGCTCGCCGATTTTCCTTCCGGGCTGCCGGAAAGATTGGGGCATTTCTCGGTGCAATGGTGTTCGTGTCCACAGGTTTTCGGAAAAAAATCACACTTGACAATCTGTCTCAGGCGTTCCCTCAGGCGCCTGCTGCTCAACTTCGCACGATCGCGCTTGGTGCATACAAAAGCTATGGTACAGTCCTTCTTGAGATGCTCTGGTCAGGCGGCCAACCTGCGGAAGTTTTGAAGGGAGTAATTCGCATTCCGGATCGCAAGCGGTTTGACGAGGTGTTGACGCGGGGCAAGGGAGTTGTGTTTGTGTCGGGTCATTTCGGAAACTGGGAGTTTTACGCCTCTCCATTCACTCTACATCTCGGGAAACCGCTGACGATTATTGTTCACCCCCAGCGCAATCAAAAAGTTAATGCTCGCATCAATGCAACACGCACGCAGTACGGTACGGCGATGGTACCGATGGATCGCTCCGTGCGCACGGCATTGAAACTCCTTCATGAAGGTGGCTATGTACTTTTGCTTGGTGATCAGAGCGGCCCGAAAGAATCGCTGCCGGTTGATTTTTTTGGACGTCCGGCGGCAACACAACGAGGGGCGGCTGCCTTCAGCTTGCGAACAGGCGCACCGTTGATCGAGTTGTTTCTTGTCCGACAGGACGATGGTATTTATGATCTCATGCTTGAAGAGATTGATTGCAGCGGGCTTGACAAATACGATGAAGAGAATGTGAACGAGCTGACCCGTCGGCATACCGCTGTCCTGGAGAAATGGGTACGTCGATATCCAGACCAGTGGCTGTGGATGCACAAACGATGGAAACACACTGAATACTATCAATCCTTGCATCCCCTTGAGGAGAGTGTGTGAAGGAACCGCTTGAAAGATTTGTTGTGCTTCACACGGCGTTCATTGGAGACGTTATTCTCACGTTGCCGCTTGTTCAACAACTTCGCGTCCGGTTTCCACAATCCCGCATCACCTTTGTTGCAATTCCGGCAGCGGCCGCACTGCTGGCGAACCATCCTGCCATTGATGAAGTTATCGTCTATGATAAGAAAGGTGATGATGCGGGAGTTGTGGGGATCTTTGCACTGGCCGCTCGATTGCGGAAATCATGTTTCACTATTGCAATCGTGCCGCATCGTTCTTTTCGAAGTGCTCTTATTGTCTGGCTTGCCAGGATTCCACGGCGCATCGGATTCTCAAGAAGCGCTGGCAAGATCATGTTGACGGACATCGTACAGTATGAAGAACAAAGCCATGAAATTCAACGCAACTTGAGCTTCCTTCGTCCGCTTGGATTCAAGGAACTCAAGACCGAACTTCCCCGGTTGTACCCGAATCACCCAGATCAAGAAGCCGTCGGTGAATTGTTGCGGTCGGACCGCACGGTCAATGCTGAAAATATGATTGCTATCGCACCAGGCTCAGTGTGGAACACAAAGCGTTGGCTGAAGGAGCGATTTCTGGAATTATGTTCGGCGTTGGCATCTGAAGGCTATCATGTTGTATTGATTGGCGGGAAAGGCGATGAAACCCTTTGCAGCGAGATCGCAGCCGGTGTTATGCATCCGCGCGTCCTGAACGCGGCCGGCAAACTGACATTACTTCAATCCGCTGAATTGATCCGTCGTTGCGT
>JBGPGQ010000140.1:0-7941 GCA_041483995.1 Bacteroidota bacterium | reverse complement strand
TTCGTCATCAACCCGACGTTTACTGCACTCGGACAGAGCGACATGGACGTTACCGTTGCCGGCACAGCTGATTCCATTGTGATGGTGGAAGGTGAGTCAAAAGAAATCTCGGAAAAAGACATGGTAGATGCGCTTGCATTCGCCCATGGCTTTATCAAGGAAATGTGCGCATTGCAGGTTGATCTTGCAAAGGAATGCGGCCGCGCAAAGCGACAGGCGACTGCAGCAAAAGGTAACGATGCCATGGTTGCCGATGTAAAAGCAGCGGCAGGTGACAGGATCAAGATTCTTGCCGCAACGCCGATGCTCAAGGAAGAGCGCGCAAGCAAGACCGCAGCAGTCTATGCAGAAGTGAACAAGGCACTTGCAGAAAAATATCCTGAAATGCAGAAGGCGGTCAACGAGATTCTGCACGAAATGGAATATGTGGAAATGCGAGAAATGATTCTCGCTCACGGGAAACGTCTCGACGGACGTGGACTGAGCGACATCAGGCCGATAAGCATCGAAATCGGACTGCTGCCTCGCACGCACGGCTCGGCGCTATTCCAACGTGGTGAAACACAGAGTCTCACGACGCTCACTCTCGGAACCAAGCTGGATGAACAAATCATCGATGGCCTTCTGCCTGATTCAACGAAACGTTTTATGCTGCACTATAACTTTCCACCGTTCTCTGTGGGTGAGGTTGGCAGGCTTGGTACAACAGGCCGGCGTGAAATCGGTCATGGCAATCTTGCTGAACGTTCCATCAAGGGCATGATGGCTCCAGAGGCTGAGTTCCCGTACACTGTACGTATCGTGTCCGACGTTCTCGAATCCAATGGTTCATCCTCAATGGCCACAGTGTGTGCCGCTTCGCTTGCATTGTTGGATGGCGGCGCGCCGTTGAAGAAACCCGTCGCAGGCATTGCCATGGGACTCGTAAAAGAAAATGATCGTGTTGCAATCCTCAGTGACATTCTCGGTAATGAAGACCACCTCGGCGACATGGACTTTAAGGTTGCCGGTACATCGGACGGCATTACGGCGTTCCAAATGGACATCAAGATTCGTGGCATTTCATTGGAGATCATGAAGCGGGCACTTGAGCAGGCTCGCTTGGGTCGCATGCATATTCTCGGCAAGATGGCCGAAGTAATCAGCACGCCACGCGGCGATCTTTCATCGTTCGCGCCACGATTGACAACGCTGAAGGTTCCCGTGGATATGATCGGCGCCGTAATCGGGCCGGGTGGAAAGAACATCCGCCAGATCGTGAAGGACAGCGGCGCTGAGGTGAACATTGAAGATGATGGAACGATTGTAGTCGCTGCAACATCAAAGGAGTCAGCGGACAAAGCGATTGCTGCCATCTCGAAGATTACCGAAGTACCGGAAGTTGGCAAGATCTATCACGCAACGGTGAAGAAAATCATGGACTTCGGCGCGTTCGTCGAGTTCCTTCCCGGCAAGGAAGGTCTTGTCCACGTCTCGCAGCTCGACACCAAGAGGGTCAATCATCCATCTGATGTTGTCAAGGTTGGCGATCAGTTCGATGTGAAGATCACCGAAAAGGATGATCAAGGCCGTTACAAGCTCAGCCGAAAAGTGCTGATGGCGCAAGAGCGCCGTGTGGAACCGAAACCGGTCGAGAACTAGAACTCTTTACGTACGAGTTGAAACTCAAAGCCCATTCCAAACAACGGAATGGGCTTTTCTGTGTTTCTGCCTGTACTCAGATTTCGCTATTGCTGCGCCTTTTTGCGTGCTACGACATAGAATGATATCAAACCGAGTCCACCGAACAGTGCAATCAACGCAACGAAGATGCTTTCATCAACGTAATACGTTTGGCGCAGATACATGCCAAGGAGTACTGCAACCCCGATGGCAACAAAAACGACTCCCCATTTTAACGAACTGAGAGGGTTTGTTGGTGATGTTGCTCGTTCGTACAAGGACTTCATGTCCTCTGCTTTGAGTCCTTTTTCAATCATTGTCATCCGTTCCTTATGCCGCGTGAGGATGCGAACGCCAAAAATCCCTGCGATAGAAAGGAACAAAATGACTGGAACAAAGACTTCTTCGCCGTGCATATTGTTTCTCCTGCCTTATTTGATGATTCTGTTGCTTTTGTTACCCTTTTGCTATCTTAGACTGCACGGGGTCATTAAAGGTTTCAGTTAGTATTGAGTGAAACCTTTCACGTCAGACTGTAGTCCAAAAGGCAACACAGTACACATGCATCCATTGACCGAACCTGATCAGAAAATCATTGAGGACATACGAGCCGGAAGAACGCATCGCTACAGCATATTGGTGGATCGGCACAAGGATCGGGCGATGACTCTCGCGCTGAGGCTTGTCGGTATGAAGGAAGAAGCTGAAGAGTTGGTCCAGGATGCATTTGTCCGGGCGTTCAATAATCTCGATCAATTTCGCGGTGAGGCGAAGTTCAGCACCTGGTTTTATCGTATTCTGTACAATCTATGCATGACAAAGGTAACCCGACGGAAGGCAAAACCGGAGTTGCTTGATGTCCATGACGAAATGATGTTGGACAATATCTTTGTGGATCAGGATGAACTCTCCATTCAGCAAAGAATGGAAAACGATGAGATGCAGCGTTTGATCGCATCTGAGATAGAAAACCTCCCGGAGAAACTGCGCTCTCCGGTTGTTCTGTTCTATGTCCAGGAAATGAGCTATGACGAAATGGCCAGCGTTCTCGATGCACCTTTGGGAACGGTGAAGACAAATCTTTTCAGAGGTCGAAACCTGTTGCGTCAGTTGGTGCTTGCCAAAATGAAAGATGAGGTCAGAACTGTATGAAGCAAGGCTCAACCCATGTATCGTCCGCGCGAATACACGAATACATCGATAATACACTGTCTTCAGAAGAGAAGGCAAATGCAGGCGACCATCTGCGCGATTGTGGAGAATGCAAGAGGGCGTTTGAAGCATTTACAGGAATCGATTCCTCTTTGAAAGATCTTCCTCTGGAACGGACGAGTCCAGGTTTTACGCGGACTGTTATGGAAAGAGTCAACGTTGCACGACATTCACCGTTTGCGTTCCGTGTTCTCGAGAATGTTGCCTATCTCTTCGGCTTCTTTATCGTCGCAACGATTACGGTGACGGCCTTTATAGTGACGGGTGTGTTGGACGCGGGGCAAGTTTCTGAGACTCAAAGCGCTGTCGGTGAGGTCTTCTCAAAGGCTGGCAGTGGTATGGCTTCTTCTGTGGAAGGGTTAAGCAAATGGTTGGCGAGCTTCCTCCCGTTCGCTTTTGCAAAAGGAAGTCTCAGTGTTTCCCTTGTAGCGCTCAGTGTTGTGATCATCCTTGCAATAACGGACCGGCTCTTCTTGCGCAGGTTCATGCATAAAGTACACTGACGTACAGCGCTTCAATTCTTTACAGCGACCCGCTCCATTCTCTTCGGCGTCGAAGCGGCAAGACACTCCTCGTAGTAGGCTTCATACTGATTCACAATCGAATGGACGTCGAACATATCCACTGCCCGTTTCCTCGCCGCCTTCGCAAACAATGAGTGCTTTGTTTCATTTGTCAAAAGCTCAATTGCGTATCGCGCCATCCGGTCTATGTCGCCGATCTCGGCAATGTACCCGGTTTCGCCATGTACTTGAAGTTCCGGCAATCCACCAACACTTGACGATACGACGGGAACCTCGCAGGACATTGCCTCGAGCGCTGAAAGGCCAAAGCTCTCCGACTGGCTGGGCATCAAGAAAAGATCTGCGGCGGAAAGAATCGGAACCAATTCGAGCTGCTTTCCAAGAAACTTGACATGGTCCTGCAGGTTAAGCTCACGCACCGATTGTTCACATGCAGATCGATCCGGCCCATCTCCTACAAGAATAAGTTTTGAAGGAATCTTCTTCCGAACCTCATTGAATATCTTTATCACATCAGGAACCCGCTTCACCATCCTGAAGTTTGAAACGTGAACCAGGATCTTCTCTCCCTTTGGGGCGAACGTCTCGCAGATGTTGTCGCATTCAATACGTTTGTATTTATCGGTGTCGACGAAATTTGGTATGACCCTGATGTCTTTGTTGATGCCATAGTTCGTGATTGTTTTCTCCCGCAGAAAGCGTGACACTGCCGTAACGCCGTCGCTCTGCTCAATGCTGAACTTCATGACAGGAAGGAAGCTCGGCTCAAGTCCAACAAGTGTAATGTCAGTGCCATGCAGTGTTGTAACGATCTTGAGACCGTTGTTGAGTATTTCGCGGGCCAGATAGGCACTAGTGGCATGAGGAATGGCGTAGTGCGCATGAATCACATCGAGTTTTTCGAACTTGGAAACTTCCACCATTTTGCTTGCCAGCGCGGGCGTGTACAGCGGAAAATCGAACAGGGGATAGCTCGCCATTTCCACTTCATGGTAGTAGACGTTGCCGAGGTACCCGTCCAGCCGCATTGGCATGGCGTAACTGATGAAATGAATCTGATGACCTTTATCCGCCAGAGCCTTGCCAAGCTCTGTTGCGAGAACGCCGCTGCCACCGTAGGTGGGATAACACACTATGCCGATCTTCATGTATTGGTTTCCTTCTTTGATAAAGATACCAAATTCAGAATAAAGCTACAAATTATTATATTGTGCGACGATGACTGACGAATACAAAACGATTCAAAGCGAGGCTCGGGCCGAAACAAAAGTGGAGGGTTCCCGATTTATTGCTACAGCATCACCTGTAACAACAAAAACCGAAGCCGATCAGTTCATTGAACGTATCAGAAAAGAATTCTTTGATGCGACGCATAATTGTTTTGCATACAGGATCGGGATGGGAAGTGATTTGTTCAGGTTCAACGACGATGGCGAGCCTTCGGGTTCGGCTGGGAAGCCCATTCTTGCGGCCATCGACAAGCCTGGATTGACGGACATTGTTACGGTTGTGACCCGATATTTCGGAGGAACGAAGCTTGGCGTTGGAGGACTTGCACGAGCGTATGGCAATGCAGCGGCGTTGGCTCTGGCTTCAGCTCAGGTTGTCACCAAGTACAAAGTTGATGTACTGGAAGCATCTTTTCCCCACGCGCATATCAGTAATGTTATGCATGTTGTTTCGAAGATAGTAGCGAGGATCGTGGATACGACGTACGATGAGGAAGTTCACGTGAATCTTGAAATCAGACAATCAAAGCTTGAAGAGTTGAAGTCGCTCCTGGTCAATCATACCAGCGGCAATATTCGCCTGAAGTAAGAATGGTGACGCACAAGGTTCAAGAAAATATTACCACAAAGGGCACAAAGAAAAGCCACAGAGTTCACAGAGGATCAGCTTTGTGTACTTTGTGAGCACTCTGTGTTCTCTGTGGTTGGTTTTTTAGCTTTGGCCTTTTCAACCGCATCTAGAAATCTCGTCTGGAAAAAGCCGCCGCCGCACCTCCCAACAGTAAACACGATGAGCCGAGCGAAAAAACAAACGGCTTCCAATCGACCCCGGTGTGCATGATCTGGTTTGCGATGTTCTCTTGCAGTGCGCTGATCTGTGGCAGCAAGTAATAAAGGGTATCGAGAAACCCTCTGTAGATGCCATTCTCGGAAATCAGATAGAGCGTGGCTTCCCTCTGCTGAAGAATTCCACTGATCACCATCAAATAGAGAAAACTCCCGATCATTGGTATGGCAACGTTGCGAAATATCATGCCGAGGAACACGACAAGCGAAAACAGGCACGCGAAGGCGAACGTCATACTGAGAGTTGAGAAGAGAAAGCCGACATTCCACACACCGGTTTTTACCCCGAAGATTAAGAATAGCGCCCCGACAAAGTAGACCACGTTCGCAAGCATGACCGCAACGCCCCCGAAGTATTTCCCAAGCAGCAATTCCCACCGTGCGATTGGTTTGGAGAGATAAAGATCGATCGTTCCCTTCTGCAGTGTGTCCGGAATGATTCCCGCAGTGGCAAAAATCCCGAAGAGGATAACGCCCGCGAACATTCCCTTCGCCATGCCTACTTGTACTGTCTGGACAAACTCAGTGACTTTGTCCAGAGGCAATGCCGGACTGACCGGAGTTCCGAACATCATCAGCGAAACGCCATCACTCGTTGTCTGACTTGAAAAACTGAGCAGCGTGACGACGATAATAAGAGTCGAGATTGAGGCGAG
This sequence comes from Bacteroidota bacterium, assembly GCA_041483995.1. GTDB lineage: Bacteria > Bacteroidota > Ignavibacteria > UBA10030 > UBA6906 > JBGPGQ01. The sequence continues at coordinate 1,812 of JBGPGQ010000140.1, read as the reverse complement.
CACAACGAGCGTTGCCTTTGCCAGCAATTCACGGAATGTGTTTGTAATGAGGACGATCAGCATCATGGTGCGACCTCACGCTTTATCAGGTTGATGAAGGAATCCTCAAGGCTGTCCCGTTGTTTGACGATTGACGTTATCGCAACGTTGTGCTTTCTCAGGAGGTCGATCAGCCTGTTCAGTTCTTCGGTTGTCTTTAGTTCACAGGTGAGGGCATTGGTAGCGTAGCTGATGTTCAACACCATGGCTGCCGTTTCATGCGAAAAGGATTCCGGTAAAGCACCGCTAATTCCGATCTGGTAGCGGGAGCCGGTCGACGTAAGCTCATCCACGGTTCCCACTTTTAGAAGTTTCCCCTTGTCAAGTATGGCGACCCGGTCTGAGACGAGTTCCACTTCCGAGAGAAGATGAGAATTGAGGAAGACGGTTTTCCCTTGTTGCTTGATGTTCTTCAGTATGTCACGAATCTCTTTTCTCCCGACAGGGTCCACACCGTCCGTTGGTTCATCGAGGAAAACAACGTCAGGGTCGTTGATCAACGCCTGTGCAAGGCCAAGTCGCTGCAACATGCCCTTGGAGTATTTTCGCACTTTCATGTTCCGCCACTGCTCCATGCCCACAAGTTGCATGAGCGGTTGCATACGGGATTTGGTTGCTGCGTTTGAGAGGCCGCTCAGCCTTCCAAAGAAACTCAGCACCTGGTCGCCCGTCATGTATCCCGGATACCGGTGGCTCTCCGGCAGGTAGCCGATCTGTCTTCTGACCTTTGTATCGGGTAATTGTTTGCCGAGTATGCTCGCCTGCCCCGATGTCGAATGCACGAGCGAGAGGAGGATCTTGATGAACGTGGTTTTCCCCGCACCGTTTGGCCCAAGCAGAGAGAAAATCTCACCTTGCTGGACAGCGATGGAAAAACTGTTGAGTGCAGTAAGACTTTTTCCTCGTCCGCTTCGGTAGGTTTTTGTTAGCGACTCTGAGGTGATTGCTTGCATGGGCTTCGAAAAATGTATTGTGTGATTTATGTCGGCTTAGGCGCCGAATATCATTATTGTTCAACTCCTACGGAGTTGGGAATTTATCTTTATTTTCATATTCTACAAACCTTTGACCCCTACGGGGTCGGGATGTCACCTCGGCTTCTGAACCCGGTTCCATCGAACTCCATTATCCCATCGTTTGTGGAGTTGGAGTCAATTTCCAGAGTAGCTCCGTTAGGAGCTAAACGTTTGTAGAAAAAGATTTGAGAATTGAACCATGAACTCCGTAGGAGTTCAACCATCTTTGGGCTGAATCCAATCAAACACATATCTTGCATTGTATTCAATGGCAAATTCTTTCAACATCGCCTCATATTCTTCCTGGAATGTTCGTTTACGGTGATGCTCTTCCTGGTTAATAACATATTTAACTACGGAGTCTATTTGTGAATGAGAATATGAGAACGCCCCAAACCCTTCCTGCCAGCCAAATTTGCCGCGTGGTTTGATTTCATTATTCATGAAGTTTGTCGAGTCTCGTTTAATGTCACGGACGAGATCGGAAAGTGCAGCATTGGGTTGCATGCCGATGAAAATGTGGATATGGTCTGGCATGCTGTTGATGGCGATGAGTTTGTGGCCTTGATTCTGGATAATTCCTGTGATGTATTGATGAATGCGTTCCTTCCATTCACGCGATATCATTGCATCTCGGTTCTTGACGGCGAAAACGATATGGATATAAAGTTGTGTATATGTGTTTGCCATCGTTGTTCAACTCCTACGGAGTTGGAAAATTCATTTTTGGTTCTATCTTCTACAAACGTTCGACCCC
>JBGPGQ010000139.1:0-7972 GCA_041483995.1 Bacteroidota bacterium | reverse complement strand
CGTTCGCGTGATTTTTGACAGACAGAGTAACGGTGGTTCCCTTGCTCGGCAGGCTGATGACATCCAGTATCCCGCCAACATGAGCGGCCCGTCTGCTGAGATTCGCCATGCCACTGCCGGATGCAGCCACGGATGTATCGAACCCTCTTCCATTGTCCCTGATTCGTAGCGTAAAAATCCCTTCCACCTGTTTCACCTCGATAGTCGCCTCGGTGGCGGCAGAATGCCGCACAATATTATTAAGGGCTTCCTTGAAGATGAGGAATACATTCCGTTTGAACTCTATGCTTACTTTCTCAAACAACCTTTCGGGAGGTGCGATGAACGTAAACGAAATTCCAGACAGCAAACGGGAGGCAACTTCTTTCATCTTGAGAAGGAAATCGTCGAGCGAGTCGTTGGACGGGTTGAGCATCCAGACGATATCCCTCATCATCTCCTGAGTGGTTACTGCAACGAAGCGAATTTCCTTGAGTTGATTGCGGAGCTCCGTTGAGAGTAGACTCTCCCGTTCCATGATCTGACTTGCAATGACAATGCTACTCAAGTTTGTGCCCACATCATCATGAAGGTCGCTGGCTATGCGGAGCCGCAATCTCTCCAGGTTCATGAGATGGTAGAGCCGGTAGCGGAACAATCCGTAGAGTATCGACGCAAGAAGAAGTGCCAGCCCAAGAACAAACCACCATCGCTGCCACACGGGTGGCACAATATCAAATGCAATCACTGCGGGTTTGATGCTGGCAACTCCGTCAGCGTTGATTGCACGAACCTCGAATGCATAGGTTCCGGGTCCAAGTGAAGCATACGTAACAGTATGTTCTTTTGCAGGCCGAGTCCAGATCGAATCGTGCCCCAGCATTCTGTATTGATATCTCACGTTTCGCTCATCTCTGAAACTAATCCCCACAAAATCAATGGTACACGAGTTCTGATTATGATCGAACTCGTGCGAGCTGTCTGGTGACATCGCGATTCCATTGACGGAGTACGATTTGACATAGACAGGTGGAGGTGGTGCGTTTGAACCCTGTTCGGGATGCTCATACACTACAAGCTCGTTGGCATGCACGCACCAGACGTATTCGTTTTTGTATGCGCCGCAGGCATAGACGCGATCTCCAATAAGTTCCGGCTTTGTCGGGAACGGCCTGCAGGTCTTCTTATCAACCATTTCGAGGCCCACATCAGTACCACACCAGAGCTTTGTATCCGTTTCAGCGATAGACCAGATGGCGTTACTCAGCAAACCATCACTGACAGAAATGCCGACATACTGCTTGTTGCGATATCGGACAAGGCCGCCATACCGTGTTCCAATCCAAATGTTTCCTTCACGATCTTCGTAGAAAGAACGTACACCCGCTCCAGAAACGATGGTAGATTCTTTTCTTACAATGAATTCATCTCCGTTCTGATCTATGCTTGCCAAGCCCTCTGTCCACGTGCCATACCATAATTTTCCTGTCCGGTCAACCAGTAACGCTCTAGGAACATCGGATGGAAGCCCACTGGTGGGAGTAAAAGTCCGCACCAGTTTGTGCCTCCCAAGATCGACGAGCGCCACCCCTGGCTGAGAAAGCGAGAACCAGCCACGTTGAAGCTGATCAATAGTAAACGTCATTCCGACATTTTCCGTCGCGAATGTACCGGGAAGAAGAGACTTCACAAGGCCCAGACCAGATGCTTCATCCATATTCTTCGCGATTTCATAACAATAGAACTGTCCCTGACCACCTGCTGTTGGGCCAACCCACAATCTGTTTTTGGGATCAATCAGCAGCGCAGTTCCGGCAGCACGGGGGTCGCCTGAATGCCGAAACATTTTCCATTGCTTGTCCTGTGAACGCACGACCTCGAGCAACGATGCAGGTGTTGAGATCCAAATGTGGCCGTTCGAATCAGAGCACGCGACCATGTTGTACACACCGTCGGCAACCTGGCCAGTCGAGATGTGATTAATGCGTTGGTCGCTCAACTTGAAAAGGCCATGAGCGTATGTACCAAACCAAACAGTCCCCTCACGGTCAAGGAGAATCGGGCCTGACGGCTCGATCATGGGGTTACCGAAACCGCCCAGCGTCCGGAATGTCATGTCTGTTTTGTTAATGATCGCAACTCCATGAGGCATGGTGACCCATAACGAGCCCTGCCCGTCATCCATGACATGGGAGGGAATGTCTGGTGATGGTCTGAATGGTATTTGCAGGTGATAGTAGGAGATCGATGTATCTTTCACTCTCAGGAGCGTTCCTTCCGACGAGAATGCCCAGAGTATTGCCTCCTGATCGACTGTCGTTGCAACCATAAATTCCTTCTCGCGCAGGGCGAGCCTGCGACCCCAATCAAGAGACCCATCAAGACGATGCCTCTCAATTTGATGGGCCGTCATAATGAATACTCCCTGTCCGCCGACGCTCTGGATGGCTGAACCCTTCTTGTCGGTTGCACTGACATAAACAGCAGAATCATCGACGATTCTATAATTCCCATCCTCTGATGTACACCACAGTACACCATGCTCATCCTCTGAGAGGCTGCCGACATGCGCGTTTCCAATACGAACAGAAGTGAAGTGTCCTGTGTGGAGTCTCACCAGTCCGCCCGCAATAGTCCCAATCCAGAATGTTCCTGGTTGTTTGCGGCTTTCGATAATGTCGGTGATGTAGAGATTGGGAAGCCCATCCGCAGTTGTGAAGTTCTTGAACTCTGTACCGTCATACATACTCAGCCCGTTATCCGTTCCAATCCATAAGTATCCACGGACATCCTGATAGACTGCGGTGATGTGGTTCGAGGGAAGTCCGTCTTTTGTTGTGTAGTTTTGGAATGAAAGCGTCTGGCACACTGCATACTGCGCCGTGAACAGTACGAAGCCAAGAAGTGTTCGTACGATTTTGAATTGAGTTAGAATGGACATAGACACTATGCGCGATGGGTTGGATCACAGGCAATCTACGAGAAGATTCAATCGATGTCAACCGCGTGTGAAGCCCGGGAATTTATTGGTAGCGGTCCAACAAATACTTATGGGGCTCTTTTCCTTCTCTCCAAACTATCTGCGGGGTATATTGCCTTCATGGAATCTCTCATAGAAGTTGCCCACGAAATGAGCTTTTCTTTTTGTTCCTGTGAAAGCCTTGCATCAGCATGGAGAAGCAGGTACGAAGGGAGGGGCATTTCATCTTTGTCTACCTGTTCAATAATATCTTCAAGCTTGTGGTACTGTCTTCCGATTCTATAATAGGCAAACGTGGAAAAATTCAGTTGTCGTTTCGCACCCTGAATGTGATTGTTGAGCCACCAGCCCACAGGCTGAATTTCTGCATACCATGGATATCGTGTCGTACTGCTGTGACAATCGTAGCACGATGTCTGCAAAATCTGTTGTACATCCTGCGGCATCTTCAACGACGTATCAAGATCGGCAGTTGTGTTGCTACTGGAATCGTTCCTGGCAGGTCGAAAGACCTGGATAACTACAAACAGTCCGGCCAGCGCGATCAATATCCGTTTGAGTATTTTCATGCGACCAAGTTCCTCACAGTAAGTTGGATGGTCAATTCATCAATCGTGAACATGATACAAAAAATGATGTAAAGAACCACATGGGTCGAGAACAGCAGCTTGAACGAAATAAGACGATAAATACATTGTAGAAGATCAAATATTTCGCTACATTTTCACCAGTTATTTCACTCCTTGTCTACTGCATGACCGATTCTGAACTTATTCTCGTCCTTGATTACGGTGCCCAGTACGCGCAGCTCATAGCCCGTCGTGTCCGTGAACTTGGTGTGTACTCCGAGTTGTATCCATTCAACATCTCTCTTGAAAAAATCAAAGCACTCAACCCCAAAGGCATCATCCTTTCCGGAAGCCCGTACAGCACATACGAAATCGGCGCGCCACATTCAGATCCGCAGATTTTCAATCTTGGTATTCCAGTGCTTGGAATATGCTATGGATTGCAACTCATCGCATACCAGCTTGGGGGAGAAGTAGATAAAGCTGCACGAAGAGAATATGGACACGCAACATTGATAGTTGACGATCAGTCGGATCTCTTTTCCGGTTTCAGCACGAATGGTTCTGCACAGACGACGGTATGGATGAGTCACGGCGACCATCTCACCAAAGCACCCCCCGGGTTTGAACCAATTGCCCACACGAGCAACGCTCCAATCTGTGCAATAAGAAATTCGAAAAAGAAAATCTATGGCGTTCAGTTTCATCCGGAGGTGGTTCATACCAAAAAAGGGAATGAGGTTCTGCGGAATTTTATCTATACGATCTGCGAGTGCAAGGGAGGGTGGAGTTCATCGTCATTCATCCAGAATTCCATCGATAGGATCAAACAACAGGTTGGTCATGGGAAGGTGATCTGTGCCCTCAGCGGTGGCGTCGATTCGTCTGTTGCGGCTTTGTTGTTACACAGGGCAATTGGCGATCAACTCTATTGTATTCACATCAACAATGGGTTAATGCGGAAGCATGAGTCGGAGGATGTGGTGAAGACATTTGGAGACAGCCACAAAATCAACCTCGATTACGTTGACGCGACTGGGCGGTTTCTTGATGGACTTGCGGGAATAACAGACCCAGAGGAGAAACGAAGGATCATAGGCAAGCTTTTTATCGACATCTTCGAAGAAGAAGCAAAGAAGATCGGCCAAGTCGATTTCCTTTGTCAGGGGACGCTGTATCCGGATGTCATCGAATCGATCTCGTTCAAGGGTCCATCTGCGACGATCAAAACGCACCATAATGTTGGCGGCCTTCCTGAAAAGATGAACCTGAAGTTGATTGAACCGTTCAGGGAATTATTCAAGGACGAAGTGCGGGGGGTGGGTGCAGACCTTGGTTTGCCTGAGGACTTGATTTGGCGGCATCCATTTCCGGGGCCGGGACTCGCGGTGCGGGTGCTCGGAGAGATTACAAAAGAGCGGCTGGATCTTCTGCGTGAAGTCGATGCAATCTTTGTGGAGGAAGTCAAGAAGGCCGGGCTTTACCGCGAAATCTGGCAGGGCTTCGTTGTTCTCCTGCCGGTACAGTCCGTTGGAGTGATGGGAGACGGCAGGACGTACGACTTTACGGTCGCGATCCGTGCAGTAACGAGTGTGGATGGGATGACGGCGGATTGGTTCCGCATGCCGCACGAAGTGATGGCAGCGATTTCATCGCGCATTACGAACGAAGTGAGAGGTATAAACCGAGTGGTCTATGATATCAGTTCAAAGCCACCTGCAACGATTGAATGGGAATAAAACCTGTGGAAGTACGGGATGTGAGATGTAGGATATGAGATGCGCGATAATCCCTGCCTTTCATGCCATTTCTGGGTACGCATATGAGTGAACAAGGATACCGAGGACTTGAGATCTATCAGCGAACTCACAGACTCGCAGTCGAAATTCATCAAATGAGCCTTACTCTTCTTAAGTATGAGATGCATGAAGAGGGAAGTCAGGTCCGAAGGTCGGCTAAATCTGTTGCAGCTCAAATGGTAGAAGGATACTGTCTGCGGAAGAATAAGAAAGAGTTTATTCAATATCTCAACCGCGCGTATGCCTCTGCTCATGAGACAGTAGAACATCTTGATATTCTTGCTCAGACGGGCTCACTTACTGACGGTCCAACCTACAACGGACTTCGCTCAGCATGCGAAATATTGTGCAAGATGATCTTTCGGTTCATGCAAGGAGTCATTGAAGGACATGAGAGACCAGGCTTCCTCAAAGAGGATGAAGTAAAGTCTTCCACGCAACCCACATCCCCCATCTCTCATCCCATAGCCGAGTAACCCGTGCGCAAGTTCTTCTCCTTTGTTAAGATCGAACACACACTTTTCTCGCTGCCGTTGATTTACAGTGGTGTATTCCTCGCTTCGAAGGATGCTGTTCCTCCGGTGCGGGTTCTTATCCTGGTGCTCACTGCAGCGACAGGCGCGCGCACGGTTGCTTTCGCGCTCAACCGCATCATCGACCGCCATCTTGATGCGCGCAATCCACGGACCGCGACACGCGACCTTCCCAGTGGACGCATGACCCTTTGGGAAGCATCTTGGGTGATGATTACTGGATTCGCTCTCTATGCCGGATCGGCGTATTTCATTTCGGACTTCTGTTTCTACATGTCACCGATTCCACTTGCCATCTTCATCATCTACCCAACGATGAAGCGCTACACTCCTCTCGCCCACTTTGGTGTGGGCATGGGTTTGGCCATGGGACCGCTTGGCGGATGGTTTGCAATGTCCCCGTCATTTGAAAACCTTCTGGCCCCGGCAATGCTGTCACTCTTTACGCTTTTCTGGGTTGCAGGATTCGATATCATCTACGCAACACTCGATGAGGAGTCCGACAGGAAGGAATCTCTGTATTCTTTTCCGGCCCGGTTTGGAAGAGAACAGGCGCTTCGCTACTCCGGCTATTTCCATTTGGTTGCGTTCGCGCTGCTTGTCGGATTGTTCTTTTATTCGACATTCTCGCTGATTGCTCTGCCGCTTCTTGTGCTGACTGGTTTTCTTCTCTACCTTGAACAGAAGAAGGCTGAAGATGTAGAGCTGGCATTTTTCAAGATCAATGCCGTGGCTGGTTTTTCCGTGTTCATAATGGTTTTGATAGGAGTATATGTGTGAGACCCGCAGGGAGCAAAAGTAGAACATGAAAATAGTCGTTGGAATAACGGGCTCGTCAGGTGCGGTGTATGCCTTAGATTTCCTAAGGAAGTGTAAGGCGGATAAGTACCTCATCGTTAGTTCGTGGGGCAAAGTACTGTTGCACGATGAGCTGCAGATAAGCGAGAAAGACTTGAAGCCGTATGTCAAAGCCTCGTTCTCAGATGATGATCTTACGGCGCCAATGGCGTCCGGTTCAAATCACTTTGATGCATTTGTGATTATTCCGGCATCAACATCGACAGTTGGCAAAATTGCTTCAGGCATTGGCGATACGCTCATCACTCGAACGGCTCAGGTCTGTTTGAAGGAACGATACAAGTTGGTCATCTGTGTTCGCGAGACGCCGTTGTCCACGCTTTCTCTTGAGCAGTGCGCAAAGCTCTCCAATTACGGTGTCACCATCATGCCCATCTCTTCGCCGCTGTACTTTGTACCCAAAACAATTGATGAATACGTGGGTGCATTTACAGACAAAGTATTGAGACAGCTCGGACTGAATGCGGGAAAAGGTTGGCGGGCGGGGGAGTTCGAGTAGAAGGCGATTCGAGATGGCGGAACCTCTTGCATCCGTCATCCATCATCCGTAATCCGTTCCCCATGCGCTTTTTGCCCTGTTGACTCTCACCTTTCCCTTTGGTATGTTTGCGCAGCGATCGGGTGCAATAAATTCCATACCTACCGCTTACGAAAGCACCCTCTTCTCACCATAGTTCAGGTCAGCAGTGGCCGCAGAGTTTAAAGAACAGCGCAGACTTGCCGCAATCGTGTTCACCGACATGGTTGGCTACAGTGCGCTCACGCAAAGGAATGAGTCGCTTGCGCTCGAGCTGTTGGATGAGTCACGCCGAATTGTTCGTCCACTCGTCGAAATACACCACGGCAAAGAGATCGAAACGGCGGGCGACGCATTTTTTCTTGAATTCCCCAGCGCGCTCGATGCCACCCGCTGCGCAGTTGAAATCCAGAAAAAGCTCCACGAGCGGAATTCCACCGCGCCTCACGACGGACGAATTCTGTTACGCATAGGAATTCACCTTGGCGATGTGGTTCAGCGCGACAAGAACGTTCACGGTGATGGCGTCAACATTGCCGCGCGTATTGAGCCGCTTGCAATGCCCGGCGGGATCTGCGTCTCACAGGACGTTGCCCGGCAAATTCAAAACAAGATTGATCTTCCGCTTGTTCACCTTGGCCAGGGTGAGCTTAAGAACATCACCCTTTCGGTGGACATCTATCGCATTGCCCTTCCCTGGGAAAAAGGAAGCAGTGTCTCTCGACGTCTGCTCTTTG
>JBGPGQ010000138.1:0-8000 GCA_041483995.1 Bacteroidota bacterium | reverse complement strand
TGTTGAACAGTGTTTGTTTCACCCTGTCCGTTGCAGGACGTACTGAGAGATCCTTCACTGTTCGAATCGTTCTGCCTTTATAGAGGCCGGTAATTACCCGCATTGTCAATCTCGCCGGAGCGCAACGCCGACTGCTGAAGCAAATTGGTAGGAAGGTGCTGTGAGGTGGTCGGCAATACGAAGGGAGTCGGATACCTTTACATGTCGGAGAGGATTCAACGCCTCCACAAGCAGGCTTGATGCGCGTCTGATTTGCACGAGAAGGTTCTTCTCAAGGTATGATCCATACACGATGATCCCATGGATTCCTTTTGCTTCTCTCGAAACAGTCGCGATCTGATCGACAATTTCCTGGTCCGACCCGACGACACTATAACTGTACGCTTCGATTGTACCATTCCTCAACATGCTGATGTCAAGGCGATCTTCTTTGATTCCGATGAACGCAAGATACTTTCGGTTGGTATCAGGATAGTTGATGCGTAACGCTGTGTCCGCGGCAAAGTGATCGACATCGACAATGTGAAGATCCAACCCGAGTTTTGCCACTGCACTCTGTACCGCATAGGCGTCCTGTCGTTTCACTGAGACGCTCAACATATTGCTCAATGTTTCTGTCTTTGTCAGGAGATGCGTATCAGTGATGAACTCACGGGCTGGCGTATCGGGAAAATACTGACTCAATTCCCAGTTGAACTGTTCATTCATGTCGTTGCGGGAAAGGTCATTTTCAATCGGGACATTGTTGATGAAGAGGAGGGAAGTGTCGAGCGCAACGGAAACACGCTGAGCTTTTACTCTATTCACCTTCATGAATACTGAAAGATAATCGGTGAATTGCTCTGTTCCCTTTCCGTTCTTGCTGCCGGCAGCAGGCAGCGTGTTTACCCATTGATCGATGGCGTGAAGCGTGTTCGAAGGGCCATCCTGCTCGATCTCGACTGCTTGAACCAGCTTATCGGTCAAGCTGAGTCCCAATACAAAGCCATTTGATGCCATTGACTGTTTGCCTATGCGAAGTTGCGGAGTAACAGGTGCCTGTGAAATGTGGAGTGAATATGCTAAAAAGGTGTGAGTTAGTCAAGCAATGGAGTGTTCATTGCAATCTTTCTTCCCCGACACAGAGGCAACAGCAACTTATTTCGTGGTGACAAACGGTTTCAACTTTTCCAGCTTCTTCTTCCCGATCCCTTTCACCCTTTCCAGCTCATCCACAGATGAGAACGGACCATTATCATCCCTGTAGAGAATAATGCGTTCGGCATATCCTTCACCGATCCCGGGAAGAAGCATGAGTTGGTCCTTCGATGCGGTGTTTATGTTAATGCTGTTGGGGCGAAGAGACGGTTGCGAAGAACTTCCCTTTTGTTCACTCGCTGCTGTTTGGTTGCCTGAGAGAGAATCGATAATTTGAATCTTCTTTGATCGTTCTGCAAAGATGCTATCGGACGTTGAATAATTGAATTCGCTGCCAGGAGATGTAGCCTTCTGAACATTTGATGTGTACCAACGAATCGCCAGTCCGAGAAGAAAGGTCGAGCTAAGGAACAGAATAACCTTGGCTTCGTTTCTGGTAAATCCTAACTTTTGCTGCAGCGTGGTGAGAAACTTCATGCGTCACCTGTTCAACGTGAGCGTGAAAGAATTTCAGAAAGGCGAGATCAGGAGAATGCTTTTTTCATCCGCTCAAAAAAGCTCTTGTCCGAATTGGCGGATTTGTCCCCTTCCCTAGGGTTAATGTTTTCGGAATTTGCCAGTTCCTTGAGGTTCGATCGTTCGGTTGCGCTCAACTTTGTGGGAACCCATACGTTGACGCGCACGAGCTGATCGCCGCGGCCGTAGCTATTGAGATGAGGAATGCCTTTCTCGCGCATTCTCAGAACCCGCCCAGATTGTGTACCGGATTCAATCTTCAGTTTTGCTCTGCCGCTGAGCGTCGGCACTTCAATATCCGCTCCGAGTGCTGCCTGGGGAAAACTTATCAGGAGATCGAGGACGACATCATCCCCGTTGCGAGTGAACATCTCATGCGGTTCTTCTTCGATGACAACGATGATGTCGCCAGCTGGCCCACCCCGTTGGCCTGCGTTGCCTTCGCCGCGGAGGGGAATGTAATTGCCTTCGTTTACTCCCGCGGGAACAGTTACCTTGATTGTGCCTTCACCCTGCACACGCCCATCGCCACGACATGTTGGACATGGTTCCTTGATCACTTTTCCTTCACCGCCGCAGTTCTGACACGTGGAGATGTTTACAAACTGGCCGAAGACCGAGCGTGAGACCTGTCGCAGTTCACCTGTTCCGTTGCACACCGGACATGTTACTTTTGAGCTGGATGATTTTGCGCCGCTACCGCGACATGTATCGCAGGTTTTCCACCGCTTCACTTTCAGCTTTTTTTCAACGCCGGTCGTGATCTCTTCAAGTGTCAGTTTCAATCTGAGTTTCAGATCGGAACCGGGCGTTCCTGTGCTGCCACGCTGTCGTTGCCTTCCCTGTCCCCTCAGTACATCATCGAAAATGGAACCACCAAAACCGCTGCCGAAGATATCGCTGAATGTGCTGAAGATGTCGTTGACATCGTTGAACGGTCGGGAGTCGTTTCCGCGTACGCCTTCATGACCGTACTGGTCATACCGTTTGCGCTTGTCCGCGTCACCAAGTACTTCGTATGCTTGTGCTGCTTCCTTGAATTTTTCTTCGGATGCCTTGTCGCCCGGGTTTCTATCCGGATGATACTGCATCGCAAGCTTGCGATATGCCTTTTTGATTTCATCCTGGCTTGTGTTTTTCTCAAGTCCGAGGATTTCATAGTAGTCTCGTTTAGCCATCAGTTCTTTTCAATTTCCTTTGCATCGCCATTATTAGGAACGGTGTCAGCGTTAGGTTGGGGATCAGCGTGAGTTGATACTATCACCTTTGCATGTCGAAGTATTTTGTCGTTAAGTTTGTATCCACGTTCGACTTCTTCGATGATAGTGTTGGAAGGAATGTCATTTCGGGGAACCTGAAGCAGAGCATCATGATATTCAACGTCAAATGGTTTTCCAACGGATTCGAACGGCTGAAGTCCATACGACTCCAACACCTTCTGAAACTTGTTGTACACAAGCTCAATGCCCTTATAGAACGGCTCATTTTCTTTCTGATCGCTGGCGGACTTGAGTGAACGTACGAAGTCATTGAGAATAGGAATGAGAACTTTCATCAAGCCCTCGTTTGCATTCCTGATAAGATTAACATAATCTGTTTCAGAGCGGCGCTTGTAATTCTCGAACTCTGCCGCCTTCCTCAATAACTGGTCCTTCAGTGTATCGGCGCTCTTCTGCAGTTCATCCACTTTTTGGCGCAATACTTCCAGTTCGGTGAGATCGGCTCCGGTTGGTTGTTCGTCCGGCGCGTTGTCTTGTATATCGTTTGCCATTATATACGGTTTGTGTTGGTAAACATGTCGGAAATAGTATGTGCAACATAATCGACAAGCGGAATCATCTTTGCATAGGACATTCTTTTCGGCCCGATAACGCCGATGGAACCAACGATCTCTCCATCGGTGTACGTTGACGTAATTACACTGTATTGCTTAAGTTTTTCCTCCTGATTTTCATCCCCAATTCTTACTTCGATTTCAAACGGCTTTGCCTCGTGCTTTTCTAAAACGTGAATAATGATCTCTTCATTGTTGATCAGCTCAATCACGCTCCGGAAGTCGCTTGGGTTCACAAACTCGGGCTGTTCTATCATCTTTTCTGCGCCGCCAATATGGAGTTTCTCTGCACGGTCTACAATAAAAAGCTTGTCAACAGACTCGATGAACAGCCGTATGAGCCCGGTGTCTTCATCCTGCACACCTTTTACACGCTCTGAAAATGTCTCGCGGATTTCCTTCAAAGTAAGTCCGCTCAATCGCTCATTCAAGTATCGGCCAATGTCGTCCAATTTTTCCCTCGAAATCTCACCGGCGACTTCCATCATCATCGTTCTGACCAACCCGGATTTGATCGAGATGATGACCATAATCCTATTGCTGGCGAGCGACACGAGTTCCATTCTTTCGAATACACCGCTGCTCATGTGAGGCGAAGTAACAACACAAAGCTGGCGGGATATCTTTGCCAGAAGCTTTGATGACTCCTTGAGCATTTCATCGATCTCGTCGGTTGAATCAAGGTTTTCCCTGATTACCTTTTGCTCATGCTGGGAGAGGCTTTCTGTTTTCATAAGACTATCGAGGTAAAAGCGGTAGCCCATATCCGTTGGAACTCGACCCGCCGATGTATGCGGATGATTGATATAACCAAGGTATTCAAGGTCCGACATAACATTGCGAATGGTGGCGGAGCTTAGTCCCAATACATCCTCGTGGTGCCTGGAAATGTACCGTGAGCCAATCGGGGTCGCACTCTGGATAAAATCGTGAACAACATAGTGTAACACTGTCCGTTCGCGTTCGCTTAACCCGTTTGCCATTGTAAGTATTGTTCCTGTTTTTCTCTTGAATACCAATAAAAATAAGCATTCTGCGTGCTTATGTCAAGGAAACGGCTTTTTGACTTGCCTTGGATTTGTGCGTATATTGTTCCGCCTTTTCATCTCTCTTCCAAGTAAATCACAACAACTGGAGTGATCATGAAGAACTTCTATTCGTCCATTGCGATCGGCGCGTGCCTGCTCGCGATGATTTCCGGATGTTCCCAGAAAACTGAAGACCAGCGGTTCATGGCAATCGCAGATGAATATTTTGATGGTTACTACAAAGCAAACCCTATTTCGGCAACGTGGATCGGCGTGCATGATTACGACGGACAGCTTGATGATGTGGGTTCACTTGCAATGAACAAGGAACGGGTGCGGCTCGATCGTATCAGGAGCAAGTTATTGGAACTGGATACGACGAGTCTTTCCATGCCTGTTTGGGTAGACTACAGGATTCTGAGAGAAAACATTGATGAAGCGTTGTTCAGCTACAATGAACTCAGGGAATTCGAATGGAACCCGAGAACATATACAGAGGCAATCGGCAATAGCATCATGCTGTTGATCACCCAGGATTTTGCGCCGCAAGAGAAAAGACTAAGCAACGCTCTTGAGCGAACCAAAGAAGTGGCGCGGTTTCTTGAGCAGGCAAAGGCCAACTTGAGAGATGCTCCAAAGATTCAAATTGAGACCGCAATTCTCCAGAATAAGGGAAACATTAGCATTTTCAAGGAAGATCTCCCAAAGGCTGCGGAGGGTGCATCAGAGGGGTTGAGAAAGGAGATTTCCAACGAATGTGAACGCGCTATTGCAGCCTTGGATTCATTTGGGAAATGGATGGAAACGGAATTGATGGGGAGATCTAGGAAAGACTTCCGGCTTGGGGAGGAGATGTATAATAAGAAGCTGAGTCACACACTGAAATCGAGTATCGATCCGAATGAAATCCTGAAACGGGCAGAAGCAGAGAAGGCGAAGACACATGTGGAAATGTACGCTCTTGCTCTTCCTCTGTACAAGGAATATTACAAAAAGGAGCCAAAGGGTCTCGACACACTTGTAGTGATTAAAGCCGTGCTGGACAAGATTGTGCTGGAGCACCCAAAGAGGGATGAGGTTATGACGTATATTAACGGAATCATTCCACAGCTAACTTCATTCATTAAGTCACATGACCTCATTACGCTTGATGACTCGAAACCCATGGTCGTAAGAGAGACACCCGAATTCGAACGCGGTGTTTCGGTTGCCTCACTGGAAAGTCCCGGGCCTCTCGAGAAAAATCTCAAAACGTTTTTTAATGTTACTCCGATTCCTGTGGAGTGGACAGACCAACAAGTAGAATCATACCTGCGTGAGTATAACAACTACTCACTGCACAACCTCAGCATTCACGAGGGCATTCCGGGACATTATGTTCAGCTCTATTACTCCAACCGGAACCCGTCACTCATTCGCAGCGTGCTGGGAAGCGGCTCGATGGTTGAAGGCTGGGCAGTCTACACCGAGCGGATGATGGTTGAGAATGGCTACATGAACAACGATCCGAGAATGAAACTGATCAACTTGAAATGGTATATCCGTGTAGTGATCAATGCAATTATTGATCACAAGATACATGCTGGAACAATGACCGAACAGGAAGCCAAGGATTTGATGATGAAAGACGGCTTTCAGGAAGAACGGGAAGCTGCCGGTAAATGGAGACGAGCAAATCTTACCGCGGCACAGCTTTCGACATATTTTGTCGGCTACCAGGAGATTATGGATTTGAGGAAGGCGTATCAGGAAAAGATGGGTGACCAGTTTAGCCTGAAGGAATTCCATGAAAAGTTTGTGAGCTATGGGTCTCCATCTGTGAAGTATATTCGAGAGACCATGTTGACGAAGTCTCAGGGCGATTGATTGTCTTCTTGAGTTTTGGCCTTACCTCTTACAATGAAGGGAAGGCACCCTTGGAAAACGACCACCGGCAGTCGCAAAAGGGTGGCCGGGATACGGCAAGAGAGCAGAGTTGACTATATAAGGTAGTTGTACTACTTTTCGGTTGCCCCCAAGACGACTGCTGTTCATACTGTTTCAACTCCATTTGCAACAAACACACCGCATTCTATAGGAGGTGCTGCCATGCGTCTATCACACAATCTTTGCGTACCGTTTTTCATTGGGCTCATCTGTTCCATGCTGACACAAACCAACGCACAATTTGTGCAGCAAGGTAGCAAGCTCGTAGGCACGGGCGCTGTGTTTTCAACTCCAGCCCAAGGCGGGTCTGTCTCGCTTTCCTCAGACGGCAACACGGCTATTGTGGGTGGACTCGGTGACGGCTCTGACGGAGCGGCGTGGGTGTTCACCAGAAGTGGCGGTGTGTGGAACCAGCAAGGGAAGCTTGTGGGAACAGGTGTTGTTGGCCCAAGCGCAGCTCAAGGCTATTCTGTCTCTCTTTCATCAGACGGCAATACGGCTATTGTCGGTGGAGCCGAGGATGACACCAGCATTGGAGCAGCATGGATTTTCACCCGAACCGGCGGTGTATGGAGCCAGCAAGGGAAGCTTGTGGGAACAGGCGTTGTGGGGCCATACAATTCCTTTCAAGGCTTTTCCGTTTCCCTTTCATCAGACGGCAATACAGCTATTGTTGGTGGACCGTATGACAGCACTTTGACTGGAGCGGCGTGGGTGTTCACGCGGAGCGGTAGCGTGTGGAGCCAGCAGGGTGGAAAGCTTGTGGGTACCGGCTTTGTGACTGAAGCAGCCCAAGGTTCTTCTGTCTCGCTTTCATCTGACGGTAACACGGCTATCGTGGGTGGAACCGATGAGAATGGCGGTGTGGGAGCGGCATGGGTCTTCACCCGAAGCGGGGGTGTTTGGAGCCAACAAGGAAACAAACTCGTCGGCACGGGTGTGGTGGGGTATGCAAACCAAGGCAATTCTGTTTCCCTTTCATCAGACGGCAACACAGCTATTGTTGGTGGACCCTACGACGACGCACAAATTGGAGCCGCGTGGATATTCATTCGAAGCGGCGGAGTTTGGACCCAACAAGGTAGCAAGCTCGTGGGTACGGGCGTTGCACCGCCATTTCCCCGCGAAGGCTCCTCTGTCTCGCTTTCCTCAGACGGCAACACGGCTATTGTTGGTGGATACCTTGACAATAATTCCATTGGTGCAACCTGGGTGTTCACCCGAAGTGGTGGTAGTTGGAGCCAGCAAGGAAGTAAACTTGTCGGCACAGGAGCTGTGGGCAACGCACATCAAGGCAGTTCTGTTTCCCTTTCATCAAACGGGAATACAATTTTGGTGGGTGGACCATCCGACAATAGTAACGGAGGAGCCGCGTGGGTATTCGAACATGCATCCACCATAGTGTTTAACGCTGTGCAAGACTGGAATTTGGTTTCTGTGCCGGCTACAGTCAGCGACTACAGGAAAACATCTGTGTTTCCTTCGTCCACTTCGGCTGCGTGGGCTTTCGAGCAGGCTGCCGGTTACGTCCAAAGGGACACACTGAGAAACGGGCCCGG
>JBGPGQ010000137.1:0-8064 GCA_041483995.1 Bacteroidota bacterium | reverse complement strand
CACCTCGGCCACAAATGCGTCTTCGCTTGCGAGATCAACGAAGACCTGAGGAATCTGTATGAGAAGAACTTCCACATCAAGCCTCATGGCGACATAAGAAAGATCAAAGCAAACCACGTACCGGCTCACGATATTCTGTGTGCAGGTTTCCCCTGTCAACCATTCTCCAAGGCTGGCGATCAAGAAGGATTGGATTGTCCAACATCTGGAAACCTTATCGGCCATGTTATCAAAATCATCCGTTACCACAAACCACCGTATTTCATTCTGGAGAACGTTCCGAATCTCCTGAAGCATGCAAATGGTAAGACGTGGAAAAGCATAAAAAGGCGATTGCAGCAGCAGGGTGCGTATCATGTTGAAGCACGGTTGCTCTCACCGCACAGGTTTGGCGTGCCGCAGATACGACAGAGGGTGTTCATTGTCGGGAGAAAGAAAGGGCTGCAACAATTTACTTGGCCAACTCCTTTGAGCGCAAAAGAACCAAGTGTACAAACCGTTCTCGACAGAAAACCACACAGGGCAAAAAAGCTAAGCAAACAAGTTGTTAAGTGCCTCAAGGTATGGCAAGAGTTCCTTGAGAAGTATCCCAAGAACAAATCGTTGCCAACGTTTCCAATATGGTCGATGGAATTTGGTGCGACTTATCCTTTCGTTAACACAACACCTTACACACAAGAGAAGCTTAAGTTTTCTAAGCGGATGAGGAAAGACCGAAAGGTATTGAGAACCATAGAGAACAAAAGAGGCTTCAAGTCATTACCTTCTCACGCGAGGACTAAACAAGCTCGGTTTCCACGGTGGAAAGTTGAGTTCATCAGGCAAAACAGGGCATTGTATCGAAGACACAAGAAATGGATCGATCCTTGGCTGACCAAAATAAGAGAATTCCCCCCTAGTCTACAAAAACTTGAGTGGAACTGTAACAGTGGGGAGAGAAACATCTGGGAATACATCATTCAGATTCGCGCTTCGGGAGTTCGCGTCAAGAAACGAACGTCCTCGCCGTCTCTTGTTGCAATGACTTCCACTCAGGTACCTATTGTGGCTTGGGAAAAGAGATACATGACTCCACGAGAATGTGCTCGCCTGCAGAGTCTCATCGGTCTGAGGTATCTTCCCAAGCAATCCACCAAAGCGTTCAAAGCATTGGGAAACGCTGTCAACGCACATCTTGTTGAACTGATTGTTCAAAAGCTTCTGCTTAAACCCAAAAAAGTTCCGAAGGGAAACGGAGTTCGCAGGGAGTCAGATAAGCCGAGATATAGGGGTATTGAGCTACACACGAAGAAACTCAAACGTGCTGCTTGAGACTTATGCCGCTTCATTCCACCTTCTCCACCTTGATAAAATTTGTCGAGCCGCGAGCGAAGAACGGCTGGCCGGCGAGCATCACCACGTAATCCCCTCGCATAATCATGCCTGACTGCACAAGGCGTTCTTGTATCATTGCAAGCGCTTTATCGGAATCCTTGTTCAGGTCCTCATCTTCGATCACCATACCCCGCACACCCCAGATGAGCTGGAGCCTGCGAAGAATTTTTATCCTGTCTGTGACGGCGATGATCCTCGGTCCCGGTCTGTAGCGTGAAATCACTTTTGCGGTCTCGCCGGAGTGCGTCACAGTCACGATAGCGGCAGCGTTCATCTGTTCGGCAAGAACGCAGGCCGCGCGACCGAGCGCATCGAGCCGGCTTTTCACGCCTCCGAACGATCTATCGAGCACCCTGTCCTGCACGAGGCGTTCTGACTCAACCTTCTGGATGATCCGGTCCATGATCTGCACCGCCTCAAGAGGATACTTTCCAACCGATGTCTCGCCGCTCAGCATCACGGCGTCACCGCCATCAACGACAGCATTGGCAACATCGCTCGCCTCGGCGCGGGTTGGCGTCGGGTTGTTGATCATCGACTCCAGCATTTGTGTCGCAACGATGACGGGTTTGCCGGCATGATTACATTTCTTGATGATCATTTTCTGGAGTATCGGCACATCTTCAGGCGGCAGCTCCACGCCGAGGTCGCCGCGTGCAATCATAATCCCGTCGGCCTCTGCAATAATCGCGTCAATGTTGGCAACCGCCTGCGGCTTCTCGATCTTGGCAATAATCGGCAGGAAACGGACTTTTCCGATCCGCTCGACAATAACCTTACGTAGCGCCAGAATGTCGTCCGCGGTACGGACAAACGAAAGCGCCACGTAATCGATATCCTGTTTCAGACCGAATTCAAGATCCTCCAAATCCTTGGTCGTGAACGAGGGGGCGCTCACAGAGACACCCGGGAGATTAATGCCCTTGTGTGCAGAGAGAGTCCCCCCGATAACTACTTCGCACACGACGTCGTTTTTCTTCACCTCGAGCACTTGCAAACGTAGTTTGCCGTCATCAAGCAGGATCTTGTCTCCGGTGTTAACATCTCTTGTCAGGTTCATGTACGTTGTTGATACACGATCCTCGTTTCCCATGATGGGGTCGGTCGTAATCGTAAAACGGCTGCCTTTTCTAAGCTCTACGAAAGGATCGGTGAAATCACCGATACGGATCTTCGGACCCTGGAGATCCTGAAGTACGGCCACGTTTTCCCCTGTGTTCTTCATCGCTTCCTGAACGTTGCGTAACGTCCTCAAATGATCGTCATGCGTACCGTGCGAGAAGTTCAAACGCACGACATCCGTGCCGGAGCGAATCAACTGCACTAATGTATCAACGCTACCTGTTGACGGCCCGAGCGTACAAACGATTTTTGCTTTCCCTCGCATCCGATTCCTTCTTTAGTGTCATTGTCAGTCAGGCTGAACGTGTTATCGAGATAAACGGATCTCTGCTCGCAACGACTTTGCCTTCTCACACAATGCCGGCAGAATTTCTCCCGATCGGCCCATAAGAAATTCATCTACGTGATCTGTAAGTGATGTCGGTTCGGGATTGACTTCCACGAGAAACGCTCCATGTTGTTTTGCCATCAACGGCAGTGAAGCCGCCGGGTACACAACTCCAGATGTCCCTATTGAGAACACTATATCTGCAGATTCCATTTCCCGTACAGCATGGTTCCACTCGTCCTCAGGAAGAAGTTCACCAAACCATACCACGTCCGGCCGAATGAGGCCATCGCACTTTGGTTTTGTGCACCCATGACCTCCCTTCATTTCCAGAACCAATTGATTTGAGTAGTTCTGTCCACACTTCATGCAATAATTCCGCTCGATGTTGCCATGCAGTTCGTAAACCATTGAGCTTCCCGCGCGTTTATGGAGATTGTCAATGTTTTGTGTAACGACTGCAAGATGGGAGAATACTCTCTCCATGTTCACAAGCGCTCGATGTCCTTCATTGGGTTCTATGGACGCAATTATTTGCTTTCTCGCACTATACCATTCCCAAACCAATTCTGGGTTTCTCATGAAGGCATCTATGCTCGCCAGCTCCTCGGGTTTGAACTTTGCCCAGATGCCATCATTCCCGCGAAATGTCGGTACGCCGCTTTCGGCCGAAATGCCCGCTCCGGTGAATGCCACAATACGTTCGGCAGCAGCAAGACGTTCCAGCAAGCGTTCAGAGAATGCCATGCTCAATGGCGCGGCTCCAATATTAATCGCTCCCAGTTGGTACCGATTCCGGCGGTCTGTTCACTCGCAACGGTTCTGTAGGCGCCGTTCAGCCAGAGCTGAACCTGATCATCATAATGCTTATGCAACACCTGTCCCGATTGACCCGGAGGCAAAACTCTGTACGCTTGGTGAGGATTTGCAAGATCTACAATCTGCCGCATTGAAGCACCGACATTCACTTTGAACGGATCATTGTAACTGTATTCACCGCTGATGAGCGAGGTCGATCCTCCTCCATATGGAAACGGGCCGATATTGAATATTTTGTCCAGTGGCTTTTGCAGGCCGAATGGATGTTGCAGTGTAACGGTGTGCATATCACCCCAACGCCAGCGTTTGGCTTCCTCGCCAAACCTCTGACGCAATGCTGCGACCGCTTCCTTCATGCTCTTTCTAATGATGTCGTCGCGTGTTTCGACCTGCGTAGTCGTGACATCATCAAACCATGATGAAGTTTCTTCCTCCACCAAATTTGTCGTGACCCGGATGGGGATATTCACTAGCGTCACAAAATCGTGAAGCAGATCCTCACCCATCTCGTCCTTGTAGATGTTCTCCAACAGTCGTACAAAGAACTGTTGGTAGATGCTTGTGGCAATATCTTCTTCACCAAACTGAAAGTTCCAACTGCGGAAATACTCGGACACAAGCTGCTCATCGGGACCGGCAAATGCACTGTCTGCGCACGCTGCCAGTACAAATGGCATAATCCGCTTGGCCTGATACGAAAACTTGTCGTTTTGCATCCGCTCAAAATCCTCGACCGAAAACACTTCATCCTTCGACAGAAACTCTCTGAGTCGAACGACGCGCGCGGGAGGCTCCCACAGGTCTGAAATATGGTATGGATATGAATCGTCGACAATCTTGTTGTTTGCTGTTGCGATGTATCCTTCAGGTGGGTTGTACAAATGTGGTAGCTGCTCGAACGGAACAAATCCCGCCCACTCTGTATTCTTCTCCCATCCCGCCAGCGGCAGGATTCCACTGTTCTTTCCGCGGATCGGGAGCTTCACGCCGCACCAGTATCCGATGTTACCATTGACATCCCCATACACAAAATTCTGTCCGGGCCCAGTAAATTTCCCGACACCATCAAGGAACTCATTCCAATTGGTGGCATGATCAATCGTGTTGAACGCATCGATCTGATCGCTTGCTTCGGAACCCGTCCAGCGCATGCTCGCAACAAACGGATACTGTACCTTCTTCAGCATCGTTTGAATATCCGTCACGATCGGTCCGTGATGTGTCGAGCGCACAATCAACGAGACGACAGTGTCGCTCTTGATCCGAATATCCTCTTCAGTGTACGTAATAGGTAACCACTTGTCATCATACAAATATTTTGTGGTGTCTGTGGAATCAATCTGCTCGACATAAAAATCAGCGTCATCAGCCATCATATTGGTCAGCCCCCAGGCGATGTGTTCATTGTTTCCAATGACGATGGCGGGAATGCCGGGGATGGACATTCCGCCAACGGTATACCCTGGTGCGTTGAGTTGAGCCTCATACCATTTTGAAGGCGTCTGTAGTTGCAGGTGAACGTCGTTTGCGAGAATCGGCTTACCCGATGCTGATTTCGCCGGCCCGACGACCCATGCATTGCTACCGCCGAGCGTACCTGTCAATCCCTGGAACGCCCGGAACTCCATCGCTGTCTGTAGGAAGCCAGTTCCGATATCGGCAAATTTATGCCAGTCACTGGCCGGTACGATGGGCGGGATATTGCCGGGATACGGGGGAAGGATTTCCAGTGTTTTTTCAAGACCTACTTTCTGTACGAGCGCGCCATACGTGAGATCAGTCCACCAGGAAAGATTAAGCTCCCAGGACATCAACCGACCAATCATGATACTGTGCAGTGGTTGCCATAGCTCCGGATCGTACCGAAGCATATCAAACTCGACCGGGTATTTACCTTTGTGCGTGGTGATGAATGCGTTGACACCTTCGGCGTACCATTCAAGCCTGTCGCGTGATTCTTGTGAAATCGACCGCTCTATGTTTTCTGAGATTCGTTTGATGCCAATGATGCGAAACATCCTGTCAAACGGCAGGGTGACTTCCCCAAAGAGTTCGGAGAGTCTGCCTTCCCCGACCCGGCGCGCCATATCCATTTGCCATAGCCGGTCCTGGGCATGGACGAAACCGAGGGCAATTATGAGATCATGTTCTGATTTTGCTTGAATGTGTGGAACGCCATATTCATCACGCAGAACGTCCACCGGCTGTTCGAGGCCGCTAATCGAGAATGAACCTGAAGTTTCGGGGAATGATTTTCGGACCTGATAACGAAGAAACAGAAACGCGGCTATTGCAATTACGATAAACACACTGAATAAACCAACAACGATCTTTGCTCGATTACTCAATACGTACTCCGCTCAGAGAAATAAAAAGTCCATCTGAAAAGATGGACTTCAATATATTGAATCAAGCGTATTCTTGCAAACAGAAGGTTTAAAACCGGTAGGAGAACGTCATCAGAAAATTATTTGTCGTAACCTTCTGGTCCACGCGTGAAGGGCCGCCATAGTTGTTGATAAATGTCCTCCACATACCACGCGCATACGCCAAGTCCAGCATCGTCGATTCACCGAGGAGGATTCCGAGACCGCCGGTAACGTACTTTTGGTCGAAAGTGGATGGGTCGCCTTCAAACTGGGAAGGATTGTAGATGAAACCACCTCGCACGCGAACTCCGTAATCCCGAACGTTGTACTCGGCACCGACTCTCAAGTTCGCCGTTGCTCGGAAAATACTCTTGATGATCGTGTTATTTGCAAGTACGTCGGGATTGGCATCAGAGAATTCAAGCTGTGTCCAATCGGTATAATCAATATCACCCGAAAGGACAAGATCCCGGATGATGGCAGACGCGCCTACACTGAAAACCCATGGGGTAATTACATCATACTCTCCGGCCCCTGTACTTTCAAATGGTCCATCTGTAGGAAATATTTCACCGTTGTCAAAGTAACTTCGCGCTGTGGTACCGAAGTTTTCAGTGACATGAAGCCTAGTGGGTGTTTTTACTGCAACACCAAACCTGAAACGTTCTGGCACTCTATACAGCAAACCAACTTTTGCATTGACACCTGAAATATCGCTCTCAATGAAATCATCGATGGTTAATTCAGCGAAATCAAATGGGAAACTCGAATAAATGCCTGCGTTATCCTGTTCTTTGTATTTCTTGTCGTATTTGTAGCTACCGGAAAGAAAGGTAAGCGTTGCCCCGGCAGAGAGATTGGGCGCCATGTCGATCGCGGCACCGATAGACCAATTGTTGAGGCCTCCTCCTTCAAGGACAGTCGCAAGCTGCGTCACTCTATCCCGTATTGGACTCTGGAATCGTCCAGAGATGGTATCAACGTTGGCAAGGTACAATTGGTACGCGAGGTTGCCTGACAGGTCCGAAGGATAGAAGTCTCCATCACGCGCGAACGTCTGAATGATGCTGCTGTTTGGATTGAAGCCGTTAAACGAAAGTCCTGTAGTAAAGTTACTCTGACGTGTAAACCCAAACGCCACCACAAAGCTGCCACGTCGAACCGGCACCGGGAATACAAGCCCGAGCGAGTTCAGGTTTGTCGCGTTATTCGCGTAGGACTGCTGGGTTCCATAGAACGTGCTGTTGTTCTTGAAATTCAAGTGTGAGAGTCCGAACGAAAACTCACTGTGTTCGATTTGCGCAAGGCCTGCAGGATTCCAGTAGAGCGCACTATAATCGTTTGCAACACCGGTGTAAGCGTTGCCCATCCCAAGCGATCTGGCACCCACACCCAAACCCGGTGTCGCAAAGCGAAGCGCATCTTCCGGAAATTGCGCGAACCCCGTTGCGACAACGAGGTATAGCATGATAGTTGTGACGATCCAATTCTTTCTCATCCTCTTCTTCTCACAAAGTGAATACAATGCTTCCCTCTCTACTTACCGTCGACCGCCGCCGCGCGAATTACCACTATCGCCGCGTGAGCCCCCACCGCGAGTTCCTCCCTGAGGAGAAGCTGGCGGAGTACTCGGCGCCGGTGCGACCGAACGTCCGTCACCACCACGATTTCCCGAACGGACTTCTGGCGACGGAGCTACGGGCTGAGGCGCATGTTGCGGTTGTCGTGCCGGTCCAACGCGACTCGCCCCTGTTCTCGTGTTTCCACCTCGAACCGAACCAGTGCGCGTACCACCTCGTGTACCATTTGTCGGGGTTCTCCTGCCACTCGAAACCTTAGGTTTAGCGGCGGCAGGTCCTCTACCAACAGAGGCTCCGGAACTCATTCCACTCGGCAAGAAGCCATCATTTTGTCGGCCCTGATATGAATCATTACGTCCTCTTGAACCACCGCTTCCTCTTGTGTTTCCGATAGTTCTGGTTGACCCGTGTCCTCCTCGGCCAGTTCCCCAAGCATATGAACCCCCGTTGGGATAGTAATGAGAGGTTGGAT
>JBGPGQ010000136.1:0-8084 GCA_041483995.1 Bacteroidota bacterium | reverse complement strand
CGCGACCACATCGCTTTCAGGCAATCGCAATATTCCGTATGCCGTTGCAGCAAGATCGTTAATTAGTCTAACTTTGTCTAAATGCAACAGCCCGGCAATTTCTTGAGCATCAACATCCCACCCAAGGTTAGTCAACTTGCTGTGCCCACCCACGACAGGCCCCGCAATACCGAAGGCAGCCGCCGTAATGTTCGCGGGATAATCACGGAGATGTTCTTCGATCAACTCGCTGAGAGAACGATTGTGCTGGCTGGAGTAACTTTGGGACAATTTCAGCACCAGTGATTTCCCCGCTGTCTCGAAGTGCGCAATGTTTGTTTTCGTTCCCCCGATATCGCCTGCAAGAATCATGTGCGAGACACCGTCTGTAACTGGGCACCTGCTTCTTGATCTACCAGCCAGCTCAAACTGCCGGCAATGGGATGTACCATTTGTGCAGGATAGAGTCCTGGTGGGCCCCCAAGAACCTGCTGCAGTATTTCTGCCTTCGATCTTCCAGACACAAGGAACAAGATGTTAGCTGCATGATTGATGACGGGCAGGGTCACGGTGATCCGGTGAGCCATGAGTTTTTCCACATATACTTCGGTCACAATACGTCTTTGCTCTTGCAGAGCCGCGGTGCCTGGAAAGAGCGACGCCGTGTGCCCATCATCGCCAAGGCCAAGGAGAATTACGTCGAACTCGGGAAATTCTCCTGCTTTAAGGTCAAAAATCCCTATGATTTCCTTTTCATACGCACTCGCTGCTTCAGCGGGTGGGCGCTCCGCCACAATGCGGTGGATGTTTTGAGAAGGAATGGAGAGACTCTTGATGAGTGATTCATTCACCATTCGGAAATTACTTTCCGGCCTGTACGGCGGCACACATCGCTCGTCGCCCCAGAAGAGATGCACCTTGTTCCAATTGAGGCGTGAACGGTATTCCGCTGAACCAAGAAGTTCGTACACACTACGTGGAGTAGATCCTCCCGAAAGTGCTAGTGCGGCCACTCCCCGAGATAGGATGGCCTCGCCAAGATGTATCGTTATTCTTTCGGCGGCACCCCGAACAAGATCGTTCTGGGCATAAAACACTTCGAGGTAGTTTTTCATTTATCCTCCGAAAACATGGCAATCAATGATCGAAGACTATCCTCATAGGGCACGTCGCGCTGCAATACTTCGAGCTCCTGTGCAAGGAGCTGTGCTTCGGTTTGACCTTTACGTAAGGCCAATTTCTTTCCACCGCCCTCACCATGAATCGAGGCAAGAACCTCGATGTATGTATGATCGGTAATTTGGAGAATAAGATCGAGTCCTGCATTTGACTTAAGAGACACCGACTCGATTCCGCCCGGTACACCCGGGTGTGGATCATCAAGGGCAAGAGTAACATTAATTGCCTGATCGTTCAGGCGGAACTTGCACGAATTCTCACCTGCACCATTGTGGCGGAATGAATGAACCAACACCCAATTCAGCTTCCATGCAAGCCATCCTGTGAGCAAGAATGCCTGACTGAGCCCGGAATGCTTCGGATGACTCGTCGACGAGTATTTGACGTTTACAGTATTGAGCTCCAAAAGATGGCTTCTTAATCCTGATGGTTGAAACGCATCTGCAAGGTGTGCGCGCCATTCACACAAATGAGTCCACGCAAGATCACCGAAGGAAACCTTGTCGGCTGATTGATTGATACACTGTTGCCATGCTTCGAGCGCTCCTCGTGGAGTCATGTCAGCCGACGAATCTATCATCACCCGATCTGCGATATGTACCAATGATTGTAAAACACTGTCATTGAGATCCACCTTTGCCATCCAAAGAACAACAACCGGCACATCAGGTACAAGCAATGATGTGATCACACTCGGAATCTTGCCGGCATCCGTTCCCCGCGCGTTCAGAGTGATCTGTTCGCAACACACTTGTTTCCCACCTGGAACTGGAAGCGAGCAGCGCGCGGAGATCCACGCTTCAAACGCGGGAACGGGGGAACCACGTTCAGCAACCACAAGGAAAATTCTTGCGGGATGTTCCAACGTTACCTCGCCGACCATATCCGCTAGAGCATCAACACCAGACTGATCTTCTGTGACAAGAATGAAATTGAGCGAGCACGCTCGCACAACCGGAGAGGATGATTCATCTTCGCTGGCGGCTTGTTTCCAAAGTTGCGTGAGTTCACGCTCGATGGCAACAACATCCACCCCCTTAGGTGCATCTAACAAGACCGACTGGTGCAGCACATCCATGTTTTTGTTCTTAGTGGGATTGGCAATAGTGTCGACTGGCAGGAAAAATATACTCAACGGATGTCAAAATTGCTTAACAAAAATCCACCTCCTTTCCATTATTGTGTATATGGAGTTCTGATTGCAACTGTTTAGCCCTCTAAAGGATTACCCTGGTTGTTGGCTCGGTTTTTTGTGCGTATTGATCCTGTCACTCATTGCAGGAGGACAACAGGTATCATGAACACGCTAAGTTTGGATGTATTCCTCACTGGAACAAGAGACTTTGAAGCCAAGCAGTATGAAGTTCTTCAGGGCCTGAAAACTCTCCGTGCTGAGCTAAGGCACAACAGACTGTATCCGGCACTGGCAGAGTTGGTTGACCTGATTTCCGTTCTGGGAGACTTTCTCCAAAAGAAGGGGGAAATACAAAGCAGGCTGCCCCACCGATTGAAAAAGCTCGATCTCGAAAACAAAAGGCTGGTGTACGAACCAGAAAAAAGAGACGATGCAGATCTTGAGCGTTCCGTCGATCTTATCCATTGGGCATTTCCTGTTATCAAGAACGCAATTGATGAAGGAACCGAGCTCTATAATTTCGTCGAGGAACATGTCCGGATTGAACACGTCGGCATTGTGCCGATGTATCGGGAGGAGGGATACTGGTTTGTTCCGGAAAATACGGTTTCGCGCCTCCACCTCCTCCGCTACGAGATAACACTGTTCACGTCAACAACAGAACGCTTCCGTGCATTGAAGACTCGCGTACTCGACTCGTTTGAACAAGCTTCCATCAGACATTCACCTGAATCAATCAAGCTCGATCTGATTGAGCGCTATCCCGACATGCCAAACCCTGCAACATACGCGTGCGAAACAGACTTGGATTTCCCTTACAACGAAACGATCCTTCCCGTCGCGAAAAGGAAACTGATGGAGCAGGTCTTCTCCTAGTTGACTTTTTTCCTGACCTTTCTTTATTATGTGTGCGCCGGGATTCCATTTCCACCTGAACCACATAATTCCAGACCACGATGACTTTTTCTCGCTGCCCGGTTTGCCGACTGCATGTTGAAACACTTCTATACGATTTTCGCGGCGCTGAGCTAGCGGTTATACAAAGACTCGGAGCCCTGAACCCACAATGGAATCCTTCCAGGGGTCTCTGCGAACATTGTTTGTACCTCAATGAATTCGATACCCTCGAAAAGCATTTTGAGACTCCCTCCCACGGAACACTCTTCCGGCATCGTGTACGCAACGACTTTGCTCTACTGCCGACGGCACTTCGTTTGAATGCAGACCCGCGATTCAGCGGCAAGGGAATAACCATCGCGTTCATTGATTCGGGGTTTTATCCGCACCCTGATCTCACAAAACCGACAAACCGGATCCGCGCAATCGTTGACGTTACCGATGAACAGAAAGGGGGGAAATACTTTTCGCTACCACACCCTGAAAGTTGGCACGGAACAATGACCTCGGTTGCAGCGGCGGGGAATGGTTTTCTCTCTAAAGGGCTTTATCGCGGGATTGCTTCAAAAGCAGATGTTGTTCTCATCAAGGCTATGGATGCCCGGACAAAAAAAATTAATACCGAGAATATTACTCGTGCATTGACCTGGGCAATCGATCACAGGAAGGAATACAATATTCAGATTATAAGCCTTTCTGTCGGCGATGACGAACCCACGCCATTGGTAGAAAGTCCCGTGAATCAAGCTGCTGAGGAGGCAGTCGCAAATGGGATGGTCGTTGTTGCTGCGGTGGGAAATTCTCCCGATCGACCAATCGTTCCGCCTGCAAGTTCCCCGTCGGTCATTACCATTGGGGGACTGGATGATAAAGACCAATTGCGCCAAGAACTACACTCCATGTATCATTCGACATTTGGGAAAACTGTCGATGGATACCTCAAGCCTGACTTGATCGCCCCTGCAATCTGGGTGGCGGGACCGATTCTGCCGGGATCAGATCAATACAAGGAATCGATCGCCCTCTTCAAACTACTGAAGGCAACACCGAGGACGGTCGCAACAACATTGTCCATGTCGGAACTCATTGATCCACCAGATGGTCTCGCAAAGGGAGACTACAAGGAATGGGCCCGCAAACGTATTCAACAAATGAATTATATCGCACCGTACTATAAGAACATTGACGGAACATCATTCGCAGCTCCGATTGTGAGCTCGGTAATTGCCCAAATGCTGGAAGCAACGCCAAAGCTGACACCGCGCGAAATCAAACGAATCCTCATCGAAACCGCCCACGCTCTTCCCGAAATACCAAAAGACAATCAGGGCGCTGGAGTTCTGAACCCGCGTGGAGCAATCGAATGTGCACTGAGAGAGCGCCACAGTTCAAACAAGCCCGGTGTGTACATCAACCAAACGGGCCTTGTTTTTATTTACCACAATCGTGTTCCCCGGTCGGTCACGCTTGCCGGCGATTTCAATAGCTGGGATCCGGCAAAGCAAGTCTTTTATGAATCCGAAGAGGGGGCATGGAGTTGCTGGCTACCCAAACCTTCCCCGGGAGAGTACAAATACAAGTTTGTAATTGATGGAACTGTTTGGGTGGAAGACCCGGCAAACAGTCACAAGGAGCCTGACAACTTTGGTGGATGGAATAGTACCTTCGAGATCAAAGACTGATGAAAAACAATTTCCAAGCTTGCAATACTGGGTTTTTTCTGTTATAGTACCAGAGCATGTACATGCGTGATGACCCTCAAGTCATCTCTCCCACCATACACATTGTTTACTCGGAGTAAAGAATGGCAAAAACTGCCCCCACAGCAAAACCCAAAGCCGGCAAAGCATCGTCGCTTGATCCGCTCATTGAAAAACTCAATTCGTTCTCGGCTGACAATTACTGGGATCTCGGCAAGTTCCTTGTGGAGAAGGTTGTCCCGGCCGCGCTAAAGGAGGGAATATTTGGCGAGCAGGTCCTGAAGCGAATGTCGGATGTGCCCGGCTTCAAGTTTCCATACCACATGCTCAGACAATGCCAGATGTTCTATACGTACTATCCTGATATTGAAAAGAAACCTCTCCCGGAAATATTCTACTATGAGCTTGCAACCAAGGTGGACGAGAGCAGGAAGCGGGAGCAGTATGAGAAGATGGCCATCAACAACAAGTGGACGATTTCCGACCTGCAGAAGAGAATACGTGAGGACGAGTTCTCGCGGCGAGAAGACGAGCGAACAAAGTTTGGGTTCGATTTGAAGGAACGAAACGTCTGGTCGTTCGACGTGCCTGACCCGCGGTTTGGGAAATCGGGGTACAAGGGAAGGCTGCCGGGGCAAATCATTGCCAATGCTCTCTTCTATTATACAGCGCCCGGGGCGCTCATTATCGACCCAATGGCTGGAAGCGGCACAACGGGAGACCTTATCGAAAACATAGCCTACTTCAATGACAGGCGATGTAAGATGTACGATATCGAACCGCCTGACAACCGGATTGTCCGCGGAAACATTTTGCAAACCGGAATCCCGGAGCCATCAGGAAGCGTTGATTATGTGTTCCTCGATCCACCTGCCGACTTCTATCCCCGCGGTGACGATAACGACTTCTCCGCCTCCGCTGCAAAAGCTGAAACAATGATGAAATTCAAGGGTCTCGCCCGTGAGAGCGTTCGTATACTAAAACCCAAGGGCCGGGTTTCCGTAATTGTCGAAGCATCCACAGGAACCTTCGGCGTAATAGATTTCCCCTTTGAAGTGTCGACCTTTATGAAAGAACTCGGACTTAACCAGATTGGCAAAGTGTATCTTCCTCGCCGCGGTGATGCGGCAAAACTCCGGGCACACACTTCGACCGAAGGGCTCAAACCAATGAGCTCTGATTGTCGTGAGTTGCTGACATTTGAAAAGATTCAGGGTTGAGGAGTGGCAAATCGCTCGAAGATGTCCGAGAATGAAATTGCCACTGCGCTGAAGAAACTGACCGGTTGGTCAATTGTAAACCGGAAGCTTCACAAGGATTTCAAGTTCGGCAGTTTCGTCGAGGCGTTCGGCTTCATGAGCAGCGTTGCTTTGATCGCCGAAAAGTTGAACCACCATCCAGAATGGTTCAACGTGTACAACAAAGTGAGTATCGACCTCACAACGCATGATGCCGGCGGCATCAGCACTCTTGATTTTGAATTTGCAACGACGGTTGATGGGCTACGCGTGTAACCCACTCGCAGATTTATGCCTACTGCTTTGAAAGCGTCCCAATAAGAGCATCAAAATCTTTTTCAGCGGCGGTCACGGTTCTAGAAGGACCCGTGAATTTGAAAAAGACCGACCCCTCGGGCCCCGCAACAATTGCTCCAAGCAGTCGGTAGTTCTCCTTCTTCCCCTGTGATTGCATCATCGGCCCACCTGGGGCCAGATATGTCCCGGCGATTTGTACAAGGGAAACATTCATGCCATTGACTTCCCTTGACGAACGAACAGGTTCGCCTGCACTTTCAAATTGTCCTACCCAGCGACTGATATTGGCTTCAACATCTCCGCCCTGTCCACCGCCGAAGTAGAATACCGCGCACTCAGCACCTTCCGCATCTCCACCAGCAGCCGGGACAGAATATGTTGCAACCCTCATCTGTCGCGCTGGCTGCGCAACCCACCCCGAAGGAAGGGACCATTTGATTCCCGCAGCTCCGTTATTCCCGGATCCCTGAGAGAGCTCTGGTTGTTGAAGTTGTTTGGGTACAGAAGGTCGATGCTGATTGCATCCAACAGCAAGCAACATCAAGCAGAGTGCAGCAGGCCCTATTCGATTCATAGTCAAAGCTCCTTGTTTTTATTGAGAAACCATCGGGTTAATACGGATTTAGAACATCATTACAAGCTGTACACCGCCACCCTGTTCAAAAAGTCTTGGTGAAAACTGGAACGTATGGAGATTGTCATCCTCTGTTTTCAATATTCGCGGATGCGCTGCTACCATCCCAAATGTGTACCCTAGCGCCATCCCCAACGGAAGATCACTGTACCAATGATATGCTCCATTTACCAATCCAAGCCCTATAAGGCCAACAATTGTATATCCTACTGGTCTCATCCACCGTTCTTCCGGATAATTTTCCGTCACTACCGTGAGAGTGGCCATCGCGGTTGCAATATGGCCAGAGGGAAATGCGTAGTACCTTGTTTGATTCTTGTGATATTCTTTCGGGTTCGGAAACAGGTGCCATGCACCGCTCCCGCTTGTTGCAGCGAGCGGGCTCTCCCTGCCTGTGATATGCTTGAGTGCTTGAACAACTACGCCACAGGCAAGTACTGCCTCAACCGTCTGACTTGCCGTACGAATCGCAGCGCGGTCTTTGCTTATAAAGCCGTACGTAGCAAACGCCGCGGCCAAACCAAAATGATACCGTCCATCTCCCAGCGAAACAAAAAATTCACTTGCTGATTTTCCAAACCTGGAATCGTAATACATCCGCCTAGAAGCCGGGTACGTGTCATGGTCCGAGATGATAAGAGCTCCCGTGAGTCCGGCAATGGCAACGATAGTTGGAATGCTGGCCTTATTAAAGATGAATTGTGAAGAGCGGGCCCAATCCCCCGGAATGTTGGTAACCATGTCGTGCCAATCCGGCAACTCATCTTTCCCGTCATATTGAAAAGCATTATTCCCAACTTGCTGCTGTACCGAATCTTCAGATACCTCTACACGTTCTTGCCCGAAACATTTTTCCGGGGAAGGCAATAGCATGGCAGGCAGGAACACTACCGACAACAACACTATCTTGCTTCGTTGAAGCATAGAGTATTGACTCATGTGTCTATTCTAAAACGACATCACGATGCCGATGCCAGCGCCATATGAAGTTATCAGCGGTCCAAATGATAACTTTGCTGAATGAT
>JBGPGQ010000135.1:0-8091 GCA_041483995.1 Bacteroidota bacterium | reverse complement strand
GGTTTAGCACTATGCGAACACGCGCAAAGAACTTAGGCGGCACGCTTGAAATAGTCAGCAACCCCGGGGCCGGCACGACCATTTCTTTGACTGTAAGAATACCGTGAACTCGTGATTGCGGGAAAACTTCATTTCGGGTATACTGAGATCGAGCGTTGTATAACACCATGAACCATTCAAGGAGAGCCCATGCCTGCAGCAAAGCGCAAACCAGTCAAGCCGCACAGATCAACGAATCCTCGAAGCCTCTCAGAAACCTCGGGAGAGTTATCTGTAAGTCTTCAATTCCCTCCTTTTGATGACGGTGGGAGTCAAAGACGATTGGCTCTGCTTCACCTGTACTTTTTGGATGGGACAACGGCACAATACATAACGGAGCAGCCATGTTATCCGGATGGGACGAACTATGTTGCCCCAGCGATTTTTTCTGATTTAGAACCCGGGGATTACTATCTCGATGTTGCAAAATCCAACGCAGATGATCCAATGTATGGAGCTCGCACACTTCGGAGCTACTATTTTGAAAACCCTGAAGGCGTTACGATCCCCACGATTCCGACTTCAGATTCTATTATTACCATACAGGCCGGACAGACGACAGAAATCAGTTTTGTGTTACCTTGATTCGATTGGCTCAGTATCATCAACAACAACAATCGCGGGCTCTTTAGTATGCGGTATGTGGCCATTCTAGCTGTTCTTTTATGTTGGGTGCTCCTTATTGCTCCTTCCGGCAGTCGCGTGAGCAGGGCGCCGGATTTGCCGGCGAAGGTCAAGGTGATGCTTGCTAGCCGTGGAGTTCGCGAGGAGCATGCAGCGTGGCACCTTGCTCGGGATACAATGAAACTCCAACGCAGCCAGATTCTGAAATTGAGACAGACCGGCTGGGTACCTACTCGACAACTCGGCAAACCCGGGTCGGGGATTGATTTCCTTGCAATGCATCGACACATGATTGAGATGGTGAACGAGGAACTGGCAGCCGTAGGCGATTCACACTATCGTCGTGTTATCGGTTGGTCACAGATTCCCTGGAAACATGACGATCCTGATTGGCCCATGCCGTTACTCTCATCGTTCAAGGGTCTAACACAAAAGGAGTGGCGATTGTTGGAACGACAGAAAGACCCGGATAGAACGAAACAGTGGCGCGATTCTGTCAGGCTGAAATATGACAATGACGCTTGGCTGCGTGAGGTAAGTCTCGATAAACTTGGAATAGAGATAGAAAAAGAATGGGGGATCCATAACTGGTTTCATACCCATTGGGCCGATTCTGCAGGATATGCTGCGAGCAAGGGGCCAAACCCCGATGATCCGAAGAACGATTACCTTCCCGATCCATATTCCAGCCATGTCAACAAGGTGTTCTGGAAATTTCATGGCTGGATTGATGATCGGATTACAAGGTGGGAAAAGGCAAACAATAGCAAGGCAGATTCTTTGTTGAAAAAGGGATGGCTTGGACCCGGTCATAGCATTTCCTCGATCTCGCAACATCGTATGAATCTTGTCCATGCCGGTGAGAACCTTTCGGATACTACTCGCATTTTTTCCGATGATCTGCGGTCAGTTTCGCGGACATGGTTCTTGCAAACAGATAGTGCTAGATGAGATCAACAGGCAAGGACCATACACCTTCTTTACAAACGGATCGACCTATGCAAAATCAAGGCAACAGCTCACTCTTTCGGTCTGGTGCAGAGCTTCATACGCTCTGGCTCATCGAGGATGACGAGCCATACAGAACAACTATCGCAAAATTGATTCAACAGACCCGCGGCCTTGAGTGTACAAGAGCCATTTCATCGTGTGAAGATGCTCTGAAGTTTCTCGCTGAAGAATCTGCTCCGGATGTTATCCTCATGGATATCGGATTACCGGGAATGACTGGCATCGAAGGCGTTCGCCACGTGAAATCCATCTCTCCCTCTACACACATTATTATGGTGACCGTGTTCCAGGATGACGAAAAGGTTTTTCAAGCTATATGTGCCGGGGCATCAGGGTACTTGTTGAAAACATCACCAGCCCACGAAATTATTGGTGCGATCCAGGTTGTTCTTGGCGGTGGTGCTCCGATGAATGCCCGCATTGCGCGCAAAGTGTTGGACATGTTTTCGCAGATGAACGCACCTCAAAATGATTACGGCCTTACTCAGCGCGAAAAAGAAATTCTTCATCTGTTGGTCGAAGGACACACGATCAAGCACATTGCGGATAAGCTTTACTTGAGCTACCATACTGTCGACACCCACATCAGGAATATTTATAGCAAGCTTCAGGTTCATACACGTACGAATGCCGTTACAAAGGCGCTCAGGGAAAAACTGTAAACCTCCAGAATCACGAGAACTCGTGATACCAACCGCCCGTCTTCTGCGCTAAATTTAACCCTCAGATAGAGTCTAGTCTTTGTGACTATTGTGGAAACGCAACCCAATCCGAGTTTTTGGTAGCCCATATCCGGAGCGTTTTGATGCCAAGCGTTACACTGGTTCTGCTAAAGAGCCTGGTTCATAGATGTGGCTCGGAAATATTCAAATGGAGCACATGTTGAAACTTTTGCCGGTTTCAGTGGCAAGAACGGGGGAGAAGTCATATGAAAAAGCTCTCTTGGGCAATACGAGTCTTAGTCGCTGGCGGCGGGAACAACGACGAATCACAAGTATCTGCCGTTCTCAAGACGGCGCGGGACATCAAGATCGTTGGAACGATTGGTAATCG
This sequence comes from Bacteroidota bacterium, assembly GCA_041483995.1. Classification (GTDB taxonomy): domain Bacteria; phylum Bacteroidota; class Ignavibacteria; order UBA10030; family UBA6906; genus JBGPGQ01. Next base: position 5,364 of record JBGPGQ010000135.1, on the reverse strand, counting down.
AAAATCAATTACACGGGCTCTCCAGGTTCTTCGACCGGATGTTGTGCTTGTAGAAAATCCTATTGGGTTGAGGGTCATCCGAACGCTCGCATCAAACGGTCCACCGATGAGAATACTCATCGTTTCTGATTCTACACAGGCGAACTATATCAAGAAAGTGATCCGAGCAGGGGCGCGAGGGTATGTGCTCACACCATATGTTCGTCAGGAACTTGTCTCCGCTGTAAGAACACTCCACGCCGGCTATTGTTTTTTCAGTCCCACCATCGAAAGTCTGACCGAGGGGTTGGTACTTCAAGGCTCTTGAACCACAGTCGGTCCGCGACGCGCTCACAACCGGACTTCCTTACCGCCAAAGCAATTGTTGTCCCAAATAGATACAGTCAATATTGACTTTCAGGAAAATTCTCATAAGTTCTACATGTATTCTTGCACTATGGAGGCTTGTTAACGTGAAGCACCACTTCGTTTTTTTGTTAGCGTGTATTTGCATATTCGCGCTGGTTGAGTGTTCTGGTGAGTCGGATAAGAAAAGAACCAGGCAGGGAAGTCCTCTTGAAGAACCAAAGCCGGTGTTTGAGGAGAACTACAATACCATTACGGCGATGGTTGTAAAAATGAAAAAGGGTGCCCCCTACGACTATACCCTTGACTTGCTTGTCGATTCCGCTGAGGTGATACGAGGATCGGAAAAAATGCTACAGGCAGGGCAACAGATTACAGTTGTTCCGAACTACATCTACTTGGGCCCCGACCTCATGGACATGAGCAAGGCGACAAACCAATCATTGATGGCGCTGGCAACAATCGTTCCTGGGCAAAGAATAAGTGGTACGGTTGCACTTGCACTCAACGGGGAGTGGATGCTTCTTGACGGCAAAAAGGAGTAATCAACCCAGTCCCGCCTTGAGGTATTCACGGTTCAACCGTGCAATGTGTGACACGGAAATTTCCTTTGGGCACTCTGCTTCACATGCTTCCGTATTCGAACACGCGCCGAACCCCTCCACATCCATTTGTGAAATCATTCGCTCTACGCGCTGTGGACGTTCAGCATGTCCCTGGGGAAGAAGGGCAAGCTGGGAAATCTTTGCGCTGACAAACAGCATGGCGGAGCCATTTTTGCATGCTGCAACACACGCGCCACAACCAATACATGCCGCTGCATCAAACGCTTCGTCTGCAATTACTTTTGGAACCGGGATAGCGTTGGCATCGGGGGCACTTCCCGCCTTGACTGAAACAAACCCACCTGCTTGCATGATCCGGTCAAACGCAGATCGATCAACGACAAGATCTTTAATGACGGGGAACGGGGTTGCGCGCCACGGTTCCACGACAATCGTATCGTTATCCTGGAAGGATCTCATTCGCAGCTCGCACGTTGCAACGCCGCGGTTTGGTCCGTGCGCGCGGCCGTTTACCATCATGCCGCAGCTCCCGCAAATTCCTTCGCGGCAATCGTGATCAAATGCAATTGGCTCTTCACCTTTCTTCACGAGTTCGGCGTTGACCACATCGAGCATCTCAAGGAATGATGCATCGGCAGGAATATCCTTTGCTGCATACGTGACAAATCCGCCCGTATCGCTTCTATTTTTCTGTCGCCAAACGTTGAGTGTGAAGTGCATTATTTGTAGCTCCTTTGGGAGGGTTTCACGTATTCGAATGCCAACGGTTCCTTGTGCATGACGGGCGTCTTACCGTCCCCGGCAAACTCCCAAGCAGCCACGTAACTGAAGTGTTCATCATCGCGTTTTGCTTCACCCTCCTCGGTCTGGTATTCTTCTCGAAAGTGCCCTCCGCACGATTCTTCCCTGTGCAACGCGTCGCGTGCAAGCAGTTCACCCAATTCCAGGAAATCTGCAACACGTCCGGCCTTTTCCAACTCGTTGTTCATATCATTCGACGAGCCGACAATCTTCACATCACTCCAGAATTCTTCTCGCAGCTTTGGTATCAATTGCAGCGCTTTTTGCAGGCCTGCCTTGTTGCGTCCCATCCCCACATAATCCCACATGATTTTGCCAAGTGAACGATGGAATTCGTCCACTGTTCGTTTGCCGTTGACGGAAATTAGCTTCTTGATCCTCTGCTCAACCTCGGAGAATGTTGACGTGAACGCTGCATCATTTGTGTTGACTGGTGTGAACTTTGTCGACGCGAGGTAATCGCCAATTGTGTAAGGGATGATAAAGTAACCATCCGCGAGTCCCTGCATCAGCGCGCTCGCGCCGAGGCGGTTGGCTCCGTGGTCGGAGAAGTTGGCTTCCCCCAGCACGTAAAGACCGGGGATCGTGCTCATCAGGTTGTAGTCCACCCAAATCCCACCCATTGTATAATGGACTGCAGGGTAGATTCTCATCGGCACTTTGTAAGGATCCTCACCTGTAATTTCATGGTACATGTCTAACAGGTTGCCGTATTTTTCTCCGATTATTTCTTTCCCAAGCCGTTTGATGGCGTCTGCGAAATCGAGATATACAGCCTGTCCGGTCTGCCCTACACCGTAGCCGTTATCGCACATTTCCTTTGCGCGTCTTGATGCAACATCGCGCGGCACAAGATTCCCGAACGACGGGTAGAGTCTCTCAAGGTAGTAGTCGCGTTCCGACTCGGGAATATCATTCGGTGCCCGTGTATCACTCTTTTTCTTCGGCACCCAGATACGGCCATCGTTGCGGAGACTTTCGCTCATCAGTGTCAGTTTGGATTGATACGCGCCGCCGACCGGAATACACGTTGGATGGATTTGTGTGAAGCAGGGGTTGGCGAAGAGAGCTCCTCGTCTGTGGGCGCGCCATGCTGCAGTCGCGTTGCTTGCCTTTGCCATTGTTGAAAGGTAAAATGTGTTGCCGTATCCTCCCGTTGCAAGTACAACCGCATCGCAGGTGTATGTCTCGAGCTTTCCAGTGACAAGATCGCGGGCGATGATGCCGCGAGCCTGCCCATCAACAAGAACGAGGTCGAGCATCTCCCTGCGTGGAAAGAATTTCACCTGTCCTGCATCAACCTGGCGGCAGAGGGCGGAATAGGCCCCGAGCAGCAGTTGCTGTCCAGTCTGTCCGCGAGCATAAAATGTTCGCGACACCTGCGCCCCGCCAAACGAACGATTGTCAAGCAATCCTCCATACTCTCTCGCAAAAGGGACACCTTGAGCGACGCACTGGTCGATGATTGACCCGCTCACCTGTGCAAGGCGGTAGACGTTTGCCTCGCGTGCGCGATAGTCGCCGCCCTTGATTGTGTCATAAAACAGACGATAGACACTGTCACCGTCATTCGCGTAGTTCTTCGGTGCGTTGATGCCACCCTGAGCTGCGATGCTGTGTGCCCGTCGCGGTGACTCGTGATAGCACAGTGACGTAACGTTGTAGCCAAGTTCCGCAAGCGATGCGGCGGCAGATGCTCCGGCAAGTCCTGTCCCAACAACGATGATATGATACCTTCGTTTGTTGGCGGGGTTGACGAGCTTCAGGTTGAACCTGTGGCTGTCCCACTGTTTTTCAATGGGGCCGGAAGGAATTTTCGAGTTTAGTGTCATGGCAATTGCAGAGTTAATGAAACCAAAGGAAGTACAGCGGCATTGCTGCAAATCCGATTGGAATGAACAGCCAAAAGATAACAGCGATAGTGTCGATCAGAAACCGTTGTTTGCGGTTTCGGATGCCGAGCGTCTGAAAAGCAGACTGAAATCCATGTTTCAAGTGATACGAAAGAAATCCAATAGCGGCGATATAAAACGCATCGTACATCGGGTTTTGGAAAGCTCCCGCCACGCGTTCATACATCGTTATTCCGGTTGGAAAGAATCTTGACTGCACAAAAAAAGTGTTGATGTGGATGATCAGGAAAATAAAAACAGCGGTGCCGGTGATGAAGGTGGCGCGGGACGCAAGCGGACTGTTTTCCGAAGCCTCATTCATTTTGTACCGTACAGGTCGCGCGCGGCGATTCTGCAGCCACAACCAAACGCCTATCACCGCATGAAGAATGAAACCTGCGAACAAAATAATTTCGATCGGCCTGAGCAATGGATACGTTGCCATGAATTCTGCATAGACGTCGAAGCTCTGTCCATTGTCCTGCTTGAAAAGAAACAAATTGATATACAAATGGATCACAAGAAAGCTGCAGAGAAACAAGCCAGAAAGGCTCATAATAATTTTTTTGCCTACCGACGATTGGAGGAACGTAGACGTTTTGTTCATGTACGAAATGCTCACTTCATGATTGCGTTTGGAAATGCGAAGCGCCGATGTGGCCGAAGAACATGGTAAGGGAATGCAGAAAGACTCACCTGAAAAATCTAAGAAAGAATCCTCAATATATCAAGGAGGTGAGCCGTATAAACCGTACAACAGAAATTACGCTGCCTATCAATCCGAGGGCAATTCCCGCACAGACGACAAGCAGGTAGAAAAATGGTTCCATATGAATGAAGCCGGAGAATTCGACCGATAGTAGCCGGGAAGAGTACTCAATCAGCACAAACAGAAGTGATGCCGCGATCACTCCTCCTGCAAATCCCTGGAGTATTCCTTCCAGCAAAAAGGGGAAACGAATAAACCCGCTCGTTGCTCCGACAAGCTCCATCGTTCGCAGTACCTGACGCTTGGCGTAGATGGCAAGCCGGATCGTGTTGGAGACCAAAAAGATTGCAGAGAGACTGATAAGGACACCGAGGCCAAGGGTCAGGTTGTTGACGCTTGCGGTCCGTTCATCAATCAGTTCGAGCAAAGCCTTCCGGTAGACGACGCTATTGATTTCTTTGATTGCCGTAAGACGGTCGTAAAGCTCGTGTGCGCGGACTGAGGTCTTGTAGCCATCTTTCAACAGTATTTTGAAGGAAGCAGGAAGAGGATTGAAATCGAGAACGTCACTGATTTCCTGCCCAAATTCTTCCTTGAAGAGTTTGGCGGCTTCATCCTTTGAGACGTAGATGATTTTCTCAACACCTTCGATGGCGGAGATACGTTTTCGCAGTGCAGACAAATCCTGCTGTGTCATCGGCTCCTGAAGGAAGGCCTCCATCTCCACCTTGTCCCGCAGTACATTGATGAACCGTGTCGCGTTCACCGTAATAATTGCAAATACTCCAAGCAGCAGCAACGAGATGCATATTGTCATTGTGGAAATGAAGCTTGACAGCTTCGCCCTCTTGAACCCGGAGAAACTTTCCTTGAATGTATACGCGATGCTCATATGGATAGGTCAAAAATTAGATTCATCACGCCACCGGACAATTTTCCACGGGTCGCCCCTTCGTACTCTTTGAAATGTCAGGTTGGCGTACCCATCGACGCGGTCGATGGAGCTGGGATTGTAGATGATGGTAAGATTGAACCCGCGGACAATGTTCGC
>JBGPGQ010000134.1:0-8119 GCA_041483995.1 Bacteroidota bacterium | reverse complement strand
AGCTCGAACAGAACAAAAAGCTGAGAAGACAATGCAACTGCGCAAGCAAATGGTTGTGGTCGGAGACCGGGTCCTACTTGAACTCGATGATGGTCAGGACAAGACCAAATCAGGTTTGTATCTTCCCCCATCAGTGAGGGAAAAGGAAAAGGTTGCAATGGGAAGGGTTGTCAGAGTCGGGCCCGGTTACCCGATTCCGAACCCGAACTATACCGAGGACGAGCCCTGGTCAGCTCCGAAAGATCCAATGAGATACATCCCGCTTCAAGCAAAAGAGGGTGACTACGCGATCTTCATTCGCGAACAGGGCGTGGAGGTGGAGTTCGAAGAAAAGAAATACCTCATCGTACCCCAATCAGCAGTATTGGTATTGGTGAGAAACGAACTGATCGAAGAATAAAATACCCGTTACGCGATGGTTACTTCCTTTGTCAGGTAGACATCTTGAATGGCATTCAGGAGTCTTACTCCGTCCTTCATCGGCTTCTGGAATGCCTTGCGACCGGAAATGAGCCCGGTACCACCTGCCCGCTTGTTGATAACTGCCGTTTTCACAGCCTCGACAAGATCGTTTTCACCTGAAGCCCCTCCGGAGTTAATGAGTCCGGCCCTACCCATGTAGCAATTGGCAACCTGGTAACGGGTAAGATCAATTGGGTGATCGGTGGTAAGATCGCTATACACCTTCTTGTGCGTCTTGCCGAAATTCAAGGCTGTGAACCCGCCATTGTTCTCTGGAAGTTTTTGTTTGATGATGTCAGCTTCGATGGTAACACCCAGGTGGTTTGCCTGACCCGTCAGGTCGGCTGAGACGTGGTAGTCTTTCTCCTTCGTTTTGAATGCCGGATTGCGCAGGTAACACCAGAGTATTGTTACCATGCCCAGCTCGTGTGCATATTTGAACGCAGCACTCACCTCCTGAATCTGACGCTTGGATTCTTCAGACCCAAAATAGATCGTCGCGCCAACAGCAACTGCGCCCATTTCGAACGCCATGTCGATGTCGCCAAACATGATCTGATCGTATGAATTCGGATACGAAAGAAACTCGTTGTGGTTAAGCTTCACGATAAACGGGATTTTGTGGGCATACTTTCTGGAACATGAGCCAAGAACACCGAAAGTTGATGCAACGGCATTGCAGCCACCTTCAAGTGCAAGTTTGACAATGTTTTCCGGATCGAAATACATCGGGTTCGGGGCAAACGAAGCCCCAGCCGAATGTTCAATACCCTGGTCGACTGGAAGAATGGAAAGATAGCCCGTACCTGTCAGTCGGCCGTGACTGAAGAGCTGTTGAAGACTCCGCAGCACGCCGGGCTTACGATCGCTTTGAATCAGCACGCGGTCAACAAAATCCGGCCCGGGTAGATGCAATGAGTCTTTGAAAATACCTTTGCATGTGTGATCGAGCAGGTTCTTGGCGTCAGCGCCAAGAAGTTGTTCAATTTCCTTAAGCATCGATGGTTCTCCTGTTATGCGGTGTGTGAAAAAAATATATACAAAAAAAAGTAAACTTGAAATGCATCTTCTTCGTTAGTGTAAATAAGAGCCACCATTGACATCAATGGTAGAACCAGTACAGTAATTTGACAAATCCGACGCAAGAAACAACACTACGCTTGCCACATCGTCTGCTGAACCGATTTTTCCGGATGGAATTTGCGCTCGGATTTCTTTTCCATATTCTGCGATCCCCTCAAGACCCATTCCTGCCTCTATGAAACCCGGAGCGATGGCGTACACACGAATACCATCTTTTGCGAAAGCGCGGGCAAAACAGCGGGTCAGGTTTATCATACCGGCCTTCGAAACAGCATATGCGAAGTACTCCGTTTCACCTCTAAAGGCAGAGCGGGAGGCAATATTGATTATCTTCCCACCTCTCTGTTTTTGCATCTGCCTGATGGCGCAATACGATATGTTGACCGCACTCAACAAGTTGGTATCCAGCGTCCTTTGCCAGTGTGTCAGCCAGTCCTCATAATGCATTTCAACCGAGTCTTTCTTCCCCATCGCGGCGTTGTTAATTACAATATCCAGCCTCCCATAATAGTCCACAACGCTCTGCACAATGCTATGACAATGTTCAGAGTTGGCAACATCTCCCTTCAGCACAAAGCTCTTCCTTCCACATTCTATCGCTGTCAGGGCAGCAGCACCGTCATTTTGTCTATGATGAATAGCGACAGAGGCACCAGCCCTCGCAAGCGAAATGGCAATGGCCTTCCCTATTCCGCGAGATGCGCCTGTAACCAGTGCAATTTTGTTCTCCAGATCAATCGGTTGCATTTAGCTTTCCAATGCTGACTTCGGGGACAGCATGATAGGAAGATTATTGCAAATCTACAATCAAAACACGAGAATCGTTTCGGCAAGTAAGTTGGTAAAAATTGCCCCTGTTGACAGACTTGTATGCAAAAAATTCCTTTTTGTGTTGAAAAAGAGACAGCAGGTACCCCCTAATCGCATTATGGGGCATACGCATGATGCAATCTTTTGTGGCATACCTTTCGTGACTACATCAGACAGTAATAATCGGCAAAGCTAAACGACAGGAGGTACCATGAAAATGAACTATCGGTTCACTCAACTCTCAAAAGACGAGCGAGAATACCTTGAAATGATTCTTCTCGAAGAAATGGAATTACAATCATGGTACGCTGTCACTTTCAGCAGCATTTTTGGCGAAGAGCTATTCCTTACTGTTCAGTAAAAGCAAGCGAGGGGGCATGAAGATCATAACAACTATAGCTGCATTGCTTCTGGCAATACCGCTCATACTGAAGAACCGGAAACCAAAACATGTCGTTGTAAACACTTGTGGGGATCGTACTATTGAAGATTTGCGTTATGCGATAGACGAGTTTCTCAACTGAAATAACACTGCTACCCGTGAAAACCCCCTGGTGGGAAGGGGTTTTTCATGTACAAGAAGGATAAGACGAAGCGAGACGTTTTATCCTTCTTTTTTTTGCATAATCACCAAATCTCCATACGCCATTTCTTCCTTGCAAATCTCTGGAATTTTCTTTTCTTGGAGGTGGAGCTTCATAATGACTTTTGCCGAGGAGTACAAGAAGTCACTCAAAATGGCTGAGGCAGAAGAGTTGTTGGACCTTGTTTTCTACCGTCCAATTGCGTTTTCTCTGGTCAAATTGATCTACCGGCTTCCGATTACTCCAAACCAGATAACGTTTTTGTCTCTTTTGTCTGGACTCGCTGCCGCCCATTACTTTTCATCAGGAATTCCAGCGCAATATACCATTGCAGTCCTCTGGTATCTTGTTGCGAATGTTCTTGATTGTAGCGATGGTCAGCTCGCCCGGTTACAAGGGAGCGGAACACCTCTTGGCCGCATCATTGACGGTGTGATAGACTACATCATCAGTGTTGCTGTGTTCGCTTCCCTGGCAATGGGCCTTACTCAAGAGAGTGGCAACGCCTCTATCTGGTATCTTGTGGTGGCAGCGGGAATCAGTTCGGCGCTCCATGCGATTTTCTTTGACTATTATCAACAGGAATTTATATCCACCGTCCGCGGCGAAAGAAACTTTCTGCTCCGAGAAGTCGAGAAGTTTGAATCAGAGATAACGGAATTGCGGAACTCAAAGCAATCAGTCGGGCGAAGAGTCCTTCTTCAGATCTACTTTCAGTATTTGAAAGTCCAGAAACGCTCACGGCATCAGAATGAATTGAGGCAACAGATTCCTCCAGAATTGTATCGTACACGGAACATACGGATCATGCGTTGGTGGAGTTTTCTCGGGTCAACAACCAACCGTTCCTTATTGATTGTTGCGGGATTATTTCAGCAACCATTACTCTTCCTATGGACCGTGGTTGTTCTTGGTAACGCCTGGTTTATCGTTGCTTTTGTGTGGCAACGGAACATATGTCGTCAGCTTGAGAAAACACGCCTTGGAACCTATCAGCCTGAAAAAGAAGCTGCGGCAAAGGCCTAAGAGGAAAGCGGGACCGATTTACTTCAACCGAATCGTTATCACGAAAGGATAGTATGAACCAGATAGTCTTGGATCGAAATGAGAACCAATATGGCCCTGCACCTGCCTGCTACAAAGTTCTCCAACAGGCTAACCTTGAACAGTTGAGTCTTTACTCGCGTGATTACGCTCTCGGTCGGAAAAGTGAGCTTTCATTCCGACTGAGCAAGGAAATAGGCATTCCGGAAAATCGCCTTCTTCTCAGCTATGGCAGCGAAGACATGCTCAAGCAGGTTGTGCACTGCTACCTGAACGGAAGTAAAACCATGTTATTGCCACGGCAGTCGTGGTGGTATTACAAGGCGCTTGCCTCCGAAGTACACGGGAAACAGGTGGAATATTCGCTCCGTGAACAGGCAAACCGTTTTGTGTACGATCTGGATGAAATGATCTCACTCTACGACACCCATCATCCTCAGCTGATCTTGATCGCTTCACCGAACAATCCCACGGGAAGCAGCATGCCGCAAGAGGACCTTGCCGCGCTTATCGATCATTGTTCAACTTCTGTCATTGTGCTGGATGAAGCGTACTACGGATTTGCGGGTGAATCGAATAACTATCTCAAGAGTTTGCTCGATTCGCATAAGCGGCTTATCGTACTGCGGACATTCTCAAAGTACTATGCCCTTGCCGGCCTTAGGATCGGCTACGCTTGTGTCGGTGAAGAACTCACGGATCTCATCGCCTTCAGCGCACGGTACCTCGGGTACAACCAGCTCACGGAAAAAATCGCCCTCGCGGCACTCGACAGCAGCGCGTACTACAAAACAATCTCCGAACGGATTTGCAACGACAAAGAACGCTATTTTGCAGAACTGTCGATGCTTGAAGGGTTCATCCCTTTTCATTCTGATGCAAACTTTATTCTTGTGCGTTATCCCGCCCAACACAAAAAACAACTCAAGCAGGAATTGCTCGAACGAGGCATCACCGTGAAATTCCTCGATGACCCCGGTCTCGAAGACTGTATCCGCATCACGATTGGAACACAAGAACAGGATGCTTTGGTGATCTCGGCGTTCAAGGACATTGCGATACAAGTATTGCGGGTACCCACTCTTACCACTCAGCCCTCACTGGTAAAGTGATGACGGCGGTTATCCTCGCGGCAGGTATATCATCCAGGCTGCGACCGTTGACCGACAACATTCCCAAATCCCTTCTCCCGCTCGCAGGAAAACCCTTGTTGCAACGTTGCCTCGAGGCGCTCCGACACAATGGCATCAAACGGTGTGTAATCGTCACCGGCTACCATTTCAAGAAGATCGAGGAATTTGTGTGTAGCCATCATCCTGATATGGACGTGACGTTTGTTTTCAACAAGGACTTCGCAACAACCAACAACAATTTTTCCCTCTGGCTTGCCAAACCACACGTTAGCGGGAACAGCATGCTTTTGCTTGATGCTGACATTCTTTTTGATGTACGGATTCTCTCCCGTCTACTTGACGCCCGGCGTAAAGACGCGCTTGTAATCCGGCGAAGTGAGCACCTTGGAGATGAAGAAATAAAGGTCGAACTCGATTCGGCAGACCGCGTCCTTTCAATTGGCAAGCAGATTGATCCACTCATCGCAGCCGGTGAATCATTGGGTATTGAACGATTCTCGGAAGAAACTGTCCGCAAACTATTCGATGTCCTGGATAAACGAAAAGGCCGGGACGAATTCTATGAAGCTTCTTTTCAGGAGATTATTGATCGGGGAGCAACAGTGTATGCTGTCGATAGTGGTGGCTATGCCTGCATGGAAATCGATACGGCTGAGGACTTTGCCGCGGCAGAACAGGTTGCCCGATCATTACAGCAATGACCGCAGAACGCTATGCATATACGACATCAGTAAAGTCAACTGTCTCTGATGAAATTATTAACACCTATGCAATTCGGCCTGCAGCCGGACTACTGGTCCGCCTCCTCTACAATTCTCCTGTAACACCAAATCAGGTTACAGTCGCTGCTGGTATGGCTGGCGTTGTTGCGGCTTTTCTATACACAATCAATAGCCCTCGTTCAACTATGTTTGCAGGATGCTGTTTGATACTGAAAGATTTCCTTGATTCAGCAGACGGACAGCTTGCGCGAGCAAAAAACCTGTACAGTCGTGCAGGGAGGTTTCTTGATTCCATAAGTGACTTCGTCGTGAACTTGCTTGTCCTTAGCGCAATAGGGTACGTGTCAATGAAGAACAATCAACCATTGTCGATACTCCCCCTGTGTGTGTTAGGATTCCTTGGTATAACACTACGAGTCTCGTATCATGTGTTCTACCAAACGTCGTTTCTTCACCTGCAGAACGCTTACAGCATTAATCGCGTTACGGAAGAGATTCGGCAAGGAGATCATGCGCAGGGCAGATTGACACTGAAATTGCAATCATTGTTCCTGTCCCTCTATGGCTGGCAGGATAGATTAATGGTGCGAATTGATGCGTGGTGCCGGAACGCGCTCCCACAAACACCCGAATATGATACGATGTGGTATGCCAACGCGACTGGATTAAGACTATCGGGATTACTAGGACTGGGGACTGAGTTGTTTCTGCTTGCGGTATGCTCTATCTTGAATGCGTTGACCCTCTACCTATACCTGAACCTCGTCGTGATGAATCTTCTTTGGGTTGTATGCGTCACGTATCGAAGAATGTGGCTGGCGCGCCGAATACAAACTCCGTGAAGCAGCTGGCACCGCATCACCCTCGCATCACGCTCGCGCCGATGGCGAGATGGTCCTCTTTGCTAATCCCGTAGAGTTGGCGCAGATTTTCGTGCGTTGCAATATCATCGTTTGTGATAATCCCTGATTTCCAAGCAGAACGGAGCGCTTCGGTATATGATAGCACCTGGAGTTCACGCTCCAGCACAGCATGCTCGTCTGTATTCACACCAAGAGACTTGCGAACAACCTCAAGCATCGCTCGTTCTTCCTTGTTAGGCTGGCCGTCTATCCACGCCTGTTTTAACATGCTTCGATAGGTGTTCACCGATTCTTTCTTCAACAACTTGCGGCCTTCCTCCGCCATTCTCTCTTTATTCTCTTCTTCTTTTTTCCACACTGCCCCTTCAATGGAGCGTTGTTCGGAAACCGATTGTGCCTCGTTGTTGCTCTTCCGCGCTCCCAAGATTTTCGATTCATATTCCTGGGCTTGTTTGTTGCCCGGATCCATCGCCAGGATCGTTTCGATTTCTTTCAGAGCTTTATCGTACGCGCCTTCGCCAAAATACTGGCCTGCCTTTTGTAAACACCCGGTAATCTTCGCCTCCCGGATTGTCCGACGTTCCTCTTCTTCCCGCGCTTTTCTTGCTTCCTGTTCAATTCTCTTCTGAAGTTCCTCAACCTTGCGTCGCTGTTCCTCCTGCAATCTCCTTGTTTCCTCTTCCCTGCGAAGATTTTCTTCACGCGACTTGTAAACATTTTCTTCGAAGGTTTTGGCTTCTTCATGGGACGGATTCAGGATGAAAACCTTGGTAACTTCTTTAATCGCCTCATCGAACCGCTGTTGATCAAGAAATTCCTGCCCTTTGTCAAGGTACGAACGAATCTTCTTGGCCTGGGCCAACATACGACCCTCTTCAATAGTCTGGCGCACAAGCTCTTCATACTTTCTTGCTTCTTCAGCTTCCTGCAAACGTTGAGCTTCAAGTTCTGCCTCCCGACGTCGTTCTTCTTCCTCAGCTTTGCGTTTCAGTTCCTCTGCCAGCAAACGCTCCTCTTCCTCCCGACGACGGCTTTCCTCTTCCGCCTTTTGCTGAGCTTCTTTTTCAATTTTTACACGTTCAGCCTCAAGTCGCCGACGTTGTTCTTCTTCCAGTTTCTTCTTTTCTTCCTGGAGTCTCCTTTTGAATTCTTCTTCAATCTGTTTGCGTTTCTGTTCTTCTGCTTGTCGCCGTGTATCTGCCTCTTCCTGTTCCTTTTTCCTGAGCGCCTCGATCCTTCGATGTTCCTCTTCAAGCCGCTGCTGCATTTCCTCTTCAAGCCGCTTCTTTTCCGCTCTCAGTCTCGTCTTTTCTTCTTCCTGAAGTCTCCCCTTGAATTCTTCCTCAACCTGTTTGCGTTTCTGTTCTTCTGCTTGTCGCCGTGCATCTGCTTCTTCCTGTTCCTTTTTCCTGAGCGCT
>JBGPGQ010000133.1:0-8126 GCA_041483995.1 Bacteroidota bacterium | reverse complement strand
TCGATGCCAAGAATTTTTGCCGCGTGTTGAACGCGGGATTCAATTTCTGTCTTATCATACTTTCTCAGTTTCAGGCCAAAGGCGAGGTTTTCATACACGCTCATGTGTGGATAAAGCGCGTAATTCTGAAAGACCATCGCAATGTCGCGATCTTTTGGCGGTACATCATTGACGATCTTGCCATCGATGCGCACAGTTCCCTTCGAAATCTCTTCAAGGCCTGCGATCATTCTAAGTGCCGTGGACTTGCCGCAACCGGATGGTCCAACAAGGACAACAAATTCTTTGTCGTGAATTGTAATGTTCACGTCGCGAACAGCGGTGACCTTGCCGTCGTAGATCTTGCTGACGTTCTCGATCTTGACTTCTGCCATGGGTGTGCCTTTGCGAGATGCGTTTCATACCGAAGGTAGAGCACCAATTCCTGTAACAACGGATGAATATATCAAGGGTGTCGGCAAAACACAAGAAGCATTCCGGTGGAAGAAGGTTTTCAGAACTTTGTTGTCAATATTCCATGGAAGCTATTCGTAGGCTTCCTATGAGGATTCCGTTCATACTTTCTTGGTTGCCATCATAAGCAGGGGGAAAATAATGGAGTGGCTGCCCGACATCTCTGCGGATCATATTGTCAAATCAATTCAATCAGATACGTCAGACCCCAGTTCCTGATAAGATAAGTCGAATCCAATCGTTCTAGGCCTTTGGATTAGGGCTTCCGACCGTTTCTTGATTTTTCGTGAAGATTTGCTTGACAATCAGACTCAAAGTTGTATCTTGTGGAAGCGCTTCCACGAAACAACTACGAACTTAGATACCTCTCAAATGGGCGTTACTATCTATGATCTGGCAAGAGAAGCTGATGTAGGCATTGCCACCGTATCCCGGTGCTTGAATAACCACCCTAGTGTCTCTCCTGAAACGCGGGCAAGGGTTCTTGCCATCGCAAAACGACTAAGCTACCAACCCCACGCATACGCCCAACGACTTGCTTCAAAAAAAACCAACACGATCTCCACCATTATTCCATTCTTTACGAATTATTTCTTCATTCAGGTTCTTCAAGGTGTACAAGATAAGGCTTCGGAGCTTGGCTTTGATCTGATTTTATATGGTGTTAACAATCCTTCCCAGGCTGAGTACTATCTTCGTCGTTCATTGCATCGCGGTCATGTTGACGGCGTAATGTTTTTCTCTATGAAGTTTCCGGATTCATACGTCACAAAATTTCAACAGATCAATCTACCACTCGTGCTTGTGGATGCCTATCATGAGAAATTTGATTCGATCAGAGTGAAGAATCGTGAAGGTGCGTTGGTAGCGACGCGGCATCTTCTGAAGCTTGGTCATCGCAATATTGCAATGATCAACGCGAGTCTTGATACTCAACCCGCCAAAGAACGCCTGGAAGGATATTGTGCCGCTCTTGAAGAAGCACATGTTCCGTTTTCGATGGACCGGGTTATTATCACGGCTAACGGGAAACAGGATGGCTTCAACAGGGAAGCGGGGCGCGATTCGATGAAAGAGCTGTTCCGGCGGAATCTGGTGTCGGAGCCAGTGACAGCAGTTTTTGTGGCAAGCGACGTCCAGGCGATAGGTGCACTCGACGCGGCTCGCGAGCTTGGCATAAGGATCCCACAGGATATCGCGCTTGTCAGTTTCGATGACATTGAGCTGGCGCAACACGCGCAGCTTACTACAATGCGGCAGCCGATGTATGAGATGGGAATACTGGCACTTGAACGGCTAATGTTCAGGATGAAGAAACCGGATTCCCCTCCGATATTGACGACGTTTCTTCCGGAACTCATAGTGCGCAAGAGTTGTGGCGCAATGCCTGAGTTGTCCGAAGGAGATACACGGAACGGCGGAATCGAATTCGAAGAATCAAAAACGGAACCTGCATGATGCCTTTGCTACAAACCGCTTTTCAGCAGCGCCTCTTGTTCTTGATTCCTGCGCTCTTCACCTGTCTCGTTCTGTTTCCCTCATCCTCCAATTCACGAGCCCCGTCGAAAAACACCCAACTGCAATCAGGAAAAATATCGGATGTCCCTGTCTGGGCGAAACAAGCGGTCTGGTACCAGATATTTCCTGAGCGTTTTCGTAACGGTGATGTAAAAAACGATCCCACAGTCAACGACATCAAGGGTTCATGGCCGCATGAAGATCCGAAGGAATGGAGCGTCTCCCGGTGGACAGGCGATTGGTACCAGCTTCAATCTTGGGAGAGTAAGGACGACAAGGGTTTTTACTTTCACGCGCAACAGAGAAGGTATGGCGGCGATCTTCAGGGTGTACTCGATAAGCTCGACTACCTGAATGACCTTGGCGTGAATGCACTCTACTTTACTCCCGTGTTTGAGTCCCCGTCGCTCCATAAATACGATGCAACGATGTACCACCATATCGATAATAATTTTGGACCCGATCCTGAAGGTGACCGGCAGATCTGGAACAGCGAAGTGCCCTCCGATCCGAAGTCATGGAAGTGGACCTCTGCCGATCGGCTGTTCCTGAAACTTGTGCAGGAAGCCCACAAGCGTGGCATGAAAGTGATTATCGACGGCGTCTTCAACCATGTGGGAATGACATTTTGGGCATTCCAGGATGTCCGGAAAAATGGAGAGAAGTCAGCGTTCAAGGATTGGTTCACAATCAACAAGTGGGATGATCCTTCAACACCGGGAGATGAATTCGACTATTCAGGCTGGCACAATGTAAAGGAATTGCCAGAACTGAAGGAAGGTGCAAACGGTTTTGTACTAGGTTTGCGAGAGCATATCCACGATGTGGTTAAACGATGGATGGATCCCAATGGAGACGGTAACCCGGAAGACGGTATTGATGGCTGGAGACTTGATGTTGCGGATATGGTTGCAATTCCATTTTGGAGAGAGTTTAGACAATGGGTTCGTTCGATCAACCCGGAAGCATACACGGTCGGTGAGGTGTGGTGGGAAAACTGGAAAGACGATAAAATGTTCAACGCTGCGCCGTGGCTGAGCGGAGACGTGTTCGATGCCGTCATGAATTATCGTTGGGCGAGAGAAGTCGATCACTTTTTTAAGGATCAAAAGAACAAGATTACGGTGTCTGAACTCGACAAGCGTCTTGCTGCTCTTCGAAATGATTATCGGAGCGAAACGAACTATGTGTTGATGAACCTGATGGATAGTCACGACACAGACAGACTCGCTTCTCAAATCGTGAATGTCGATACACGGTATGACCACGGTGTGGGAGTCAGCGACAATCGCAGTTATGAAGTGCGTAAGCCCGGTGAGAAAGAGATTCTGATTCAAAAACTTGTGGTACTTTTCCAGATGACGTCCCTCGGTGCGCCAATGGTGTACTATGGAGATGAAGCAGGAATGTGGGGTGCAGACGATCCGGACGAACGAAAGCCCATGCTCTGGGCCGATATGGCGTACGAGAACGAAAGCAGCCATCCGTTTGGAAAACCTCGACCGAGTGACAAAAACGAATTCAATGCAGATCTTTTTCAATGCTATAAAGACTTGATTGCCATTCGGAAAGCTCACCCGGCGCTCTCACTCGGAGATTTTGCTACGCTGCTGACTGACGACGGCCATGACACCTACGCGTTTCTGAGAAAGCAAGACAGCGAACGTATTGTTGTTGTCGTTAACAATTCAGCTCTGGCCCAACAGGTAAATGTTCGGTTGAGTGAGAAACAACGGGCCTCAAATTGGAGAAGCCTCTGGGAGTCGCCGCAGGTGAATATCTTGAAAACTGGATTCACAATTAAGCTGAATCCGAAGTCTGGCGCCATTCTCCTGGCAGAAGAGAAATGAAGAAAGTCCTTTTTCTTGCAAGCATTCTTGTTCTTGTTGCAGGCTGTTCGAGGGACAAGCGTACGTATGTGGCTGAAGTGAATGATCACAAGGTTACAGCCGACGAATTTAAGGGGCGGTATGGATTGTTTCTCGGCAACGGGGGAGTGAGAGATAATATCATTCAGCGACAGAAGATTCTGAACAATATGATCAACGAGAAATTGATTCTTGATGACATCACGCGTCAGGGATTTGACAACGATGCAGCCTATCGCGAGCGGATGGAAGAAATTACAAATCAGGCGCTCGTTGATGGTTATGCGAAAAGAATCAGTGTAGATACGATGGCGGTAGGCGAGCAGGAGCTCTTGAGAGAATTTCGCCTTTCCAACAGCAAGGTAAGTGCGCGATACTTGTATGCAAAAACGGAAACTGAGGCATGGAAGCTTAAGGAACGACTTTCGCGGGGCGAGACATTCGAATCGATCGCCAAAGATGTCTTCGATGACCCCGGTCTTGCCAACAATGGTGGCAGTCTCGGATATTTCGGATGGGGAGAGATGGAGCCCGCACTCGAAGACGCAGCTTTCTCGATTCCTGTCGGCACGATTTCTGATCCTGTCCGCCTGAACATAGGATATGCCATCCTGCGCGTTGACGATCGTGTGCAGGCACCACTTGCATTCGAATCCGATTATGCAAACAAGAAAGACAAGTTGACCGCCTCAATCGTTGAAAAGAAAACCGTCCGTCTCGTGAAAGCCGCCGCCGCCGAGATTGGTAAGAGTCTTGCTCCAAGTTTCAACAATGACGCTGTTCGGCTTGTTCTGGAAAACTGGAAGTATGTCCAGGATCCAAACCTGGCCGCTTCATCTCTTGAACGACAGGCGTTCCCCGATGATATTTCCTCGATGTCGTTTGTGAATTTTCGGAATCGCTCCTGGACAATTGGTGATTTTCTGGTGATGGTTCGGAAAACAACTGTGAAACAACGGAAGCGCGTAACAACAGTTGATGACGTGAAGGACATGGCAATTGGCTTGGCAACAAGAGAAGTTCTGCTTGAGCGCTCAATTGCTTCAGGATTGCAAAACGATTCCTTGGTGCAAAAGCAGATCAAGCGTGTGAGCGAAGAGTACATGCTCAAGAGATGGGCACAATCGGTACAGGATACGGTTGGGCGACATGATTGGCCGGACGAATTGTTACAAAAGCAGTATGTCGATCATAAGTCGGACTATATGGTCTCGCCCGAAGTCAACGTTGCCGAAATCCTCGTGCGAACGGAAGCGGAGGCTTCGGCGATGCTTCAACGAGTCAAGAAAGGTGCGGACTTTGGTGAACTTGCTCGGAAGAACTCCATCCGGCTTTGGGCTGCAAAACGAGGAGGCGAGCTGGGGTTTGGAACGAAATCGAAATATGGGGTTCTTGGAGAGAAGTTTTTTCAGGCAAAAACCGGTGAGGTTTTGGGCCCGGAAGGAGTCCCACCGTATTACGGCATCTTCAAGATTCTGGAAAAAAAGGAGGGTCGGTCCATGACGATGGAGGAAGCGCATGGACAGATTATTCAACAACTTGTCTTGCTTCGGAAACAGGAAGTAATCAAAGATGCAGTCGAGCGCTTGCGTACAAATGCAAGCATCAGTATCAACAACGAAAACCTTGCAAACGTAGTTCTCCATTGAGCAATTCAAGCTAAAGGATCAGACACATGAAGAAAAAAATAATGATTGTTGCGTTCCTGCTCAGTGCCCTTCACGGTGGTGTGCTGGCTGGAACGACAGGGAAGATTACGGGTGTTGTCAAGGATGCCCAAACTCATGAACCGATGATTGGAGCAAGTGTACGCGTCGAAGGGACTCCAACAGGAGCGGCTACCGATATCGAAGGATACTATGTTATCCTCAACGTGCCGCCCGGGAAACACACTGTTGCTGTGACTGCTGTTGGCTACACAAAGAGAGCTGTTTCTGACGTGACTGTTTCAGTTGATCTGACGACAACAGTCGATTTTGAACTGACTTCTACGGTGATCGAGGGAGAAGAAGTTGTTATCACAGCCGAAAGACGAACAATCAACAAAGATCTTACATCGTCTGAGTCTCGTGTCGATGCAGCAGCAATTGAAAAACTGCCGGTTTCGGAGGTAGCGGAAGTCCTTTCGCTGCAGGCCGGTATTACCAAAGGAACCGATGGTGCTATTCACATCCGTGGGGGACGAACAAACGAGGTTGCATACTGGGTCGATGGTGTGTCCGTGTCGGATGTCTATGATGGCGGGCAGGCAGTTCAAGTGGATAATCGATCCGTTCAGGAGTTGCAAGTGATTAGCGGAACGTTCAATGCAGAGTACGGCCAGGCCATGTCCGGTATTGTCAATATTGTCACTAAAGACGGAGGTCAGAAACTTACCGGAAGCATTTCAGCGTACACCGGCGACTATGTCACCTCGGATGGCTGGAAATACAATGATCGCGCCCTGAAGATTGATGGGACCGTCGCTCCCGATTTCACACCCAGTAAGATATTCTACAATATGGATCACATAGATCCATTCGATAATTATAATATTGAAGGAAGTCTCAGCGGACCTGTACCTGTGGTTGATGGAATATCATTCTATGTGTCAGGCAGATACTTCAAGAGTAAAGGGTATTTGTACGGAAACAAAGTATTCAACACTGATGGAAGCATCGCCTCTGCGATAACTCCAGACCGGGTGATTTTTGATCAGAACGGCAATCCGATAGCTGTCCGTCTACCCGATAATCCGGTGAGCATGAACAATCGTGAGCGGCTTTCCGGACAAGCAAAACTGACGTTTCAAGTAACAGGTTCGTCGAAGTTGAGTCTAAGTGCGCTTGGAAGCAAAATCGACTATAGAGATTACAGTCATGACTGGTTTCTCGCGCCTGATGGCGATGTAAAGAAATTTGATCGCGGCTATCAGGGGTCGGTGGTTTGGACCCAAACGCTTGGTTCTTCTTCATTCTACACTGTGAATGCCTCTTTTTTCATGAAGGAATTCAAGGAACATCTTTTTGATGATCCATTCGATCCACGCTACATCGTAGACCCAAACTTCGCCAGTACGCAGCGATACGAATTCAAACCTGGGGGAACAAACCTGCATCGGTTTGATCGCAACACAAAAACGTTTGATGGAAAGTTTGATTACACTGATCAAGTAAGCAGACTCCATCAGATTAAATTTGGCGTGGAAGGAAAACTACATCGTCTGTACCTGCAGGACTACAATCTGGCTCCGGATCAGCTCGGGAATTTTGTTCCGACGATACCGGCTGTAAACAGTCCACTGTATGAAGAATACACCCGTAAGCCGGTGGAACTGTCCGGTTATGTTCAGGACAAATTGGAGTATGAACAGATGGTAGTGAATATTGGCGTGCGATTGGACTATTTCAACTCTCGCGGGAAAATCCTGGCCGACCCTCAGGATCCTAATGTGTATGATCCGCTCAAACCGGAGAATAAGGCACTTTCATTGGATGAGCGATTGCAGAAATGGTACAAAAATGCCTCTGCAAAATGGGCCGTGAGTCCCCGCTTTGGCATCTCATATCCGATAACGGATAAAGGGATCCTGCATTTTTCATACGGACATTTTCTTCAGATTCCCTCGTTCATTCATTTATATCAGAAGCCCGATTACAAAGTCCCGAGTTCCGAGACCGTTCAGGGAGTATATGGTAACCCGAATCTTGACCCGCAAAAGACCGTGATGTATGAATTCGGATTGCAACAGGAATTGACCAGCTCGCTCAGTTTTGATGCCACGGGTTTCTACAAAGATACACGCGATTGGGTAACGACGAGCCCGGAAATTAAAACGGCTTCGACGAGACGCTACGTCATTTATATCAACAGGGATTATGCGAACTCACGTGGCATAACCCTTTCTGTGAACAAGAGGCCGGGAAATGATATGCTGACCTTCAATCTTGCCTACACATTTCAGACTGCAGAAGGAATTAATTCTAATCCGGACGATCAACGAGCAGCTCTCGAAAATAACAAAGAGCCATCGCAAAGCCTGACGCCCTTGGATTGGGATCAGACCCACACAGTGAACCTTACACTTGGAGTTGGCAAGGATGATTGGGGTGTTTTTATGCTTGGCCGCTATGGTTCCGGGTTACCCTACACGCCGGTTGTCAATCAAGCTGAAAGTCAGGGACAGGATGCCGCGAGAACTGTACAGACCAATAGCCGCCGCCGGCCCGCAACGTACTCGGTTGATTTGAGGCTGTTCAAAAACTTTACGCTTGAACCGTTGACAGTAAGTCTGTTTGTAAAGGTATT
>JBGPGQ010000132.1:0-8141 GCA_041483995.1 Bacteroidota bacterium | reverse complement strand
GTCAATATCTTTTCCGGCTGCAACACCTTCCATCATGGCGAAGCAGGCTTCGTTGGCAAGCATGCAGAGGATGCGTGGCATAACCAGGCCTATGCTGTCCTGAGCTATTACGGGTTCCTTCCCAAGGGCCGCGATAAATTCCTTTGTGGCGGCAACCGCGGTTTCACTCGATCCACTCGAAGGCGCGAGTTCTATTGCTTTTCCCTCAAGAAGCGAAGGAAGAGCCCCGATCCCCACCAATCTCTCTTGGTGGACAAGCCAGCTTGATTGTTCCTGTGCAGTGATTGTGACAGAAGAAGAAACAATTGGGATTCTGGCTGGAAGATTCTTGTCCAGCTCAATCAAGTTCTTCTTCTTTACTTCCAAAGAAATGTTTGTAAGCTCAAGAGCAAGCTGAGTTGTCTTGGATGCCTTGGAAACTTTTTTGATTCCCTTGGGAAGGCTTGTTTTTTTCCGAGAGCGATCTTCATTCAATCGAAGATGTACTTCAAATCCATTCTGCGCACAAAAAGCGGCATACTCGATAGCGAGCGGAGATTCACCGAAGATGCAGATGGTTTTTCGTTTCGACATGGCGTGTTACTTGTAAGTATAAAATCCCTTTTTTGTCTTCCGGCCCAGTGTACCCGCCTCCACCATCTGTCGCTGAATGGCGTGAGGGCGAAACCTTGGCTCCTGAAAGAACTGCTCGTACACGGATTTTGTCACCGCATAGTTCACATCAATTCCAATCAGATCCATCAGCTCGAATGGCCCCATCTTGAATCCCCCGGAGAGCCTTACAATTTGATCTATCTGCTCAACGGAGGCAACACCTTCACCAAGCAGGCGAAGGGCTTCGCCGTAGAACGGTCGCGCAACCCGATTAACGATGAATCCCGGAGTATCCTTGCAAACAACAGGGACCTTGTTCATCTTCGTTGCAAGATCGCAAGTGATCTGCACGGCCTGATCGGAGGTTTGTTTGCCACGGACTACTTCAATGAGTTTCATGACGGGCGGAGGATTGAAGAAGTGCATTCCCACAACCAGTCCGGGATTTTTTGCCAGCGATGCAATAGAAGTGATCGAAAGGGAAGATGTGTTGGTCGCGAGTATCGTATTGGGTGGGACGATCGAGTCAAGTTTCTTGAAAATCTCCCGTTTCACATTCAGATCTTCAATCGCCGCCTCAATGACGAAATCCGCGGTGGCTAGATCCTTGAGATTTTTTCGAGGATGAATAGCAGCAAGTGCTTCTGTTGCTGCGCCAGAGTTGAGGCGACCTTTTTCGATACTCTGTCGGAGGTCTTGCTGGATCCGCTCCATTGCGGATTTGAGGACGTCTCCCGATACGTCGTGGAGGACGACATCGAAGTGGGAGAGGGCGGCTACTTGAGCTATGCCGCTTCCCATGGTTCCCGCACCGACAATGCCGATGGTTTTGATCATACGAATGATGGGTGTTTAGTTGGAAGGCGCAAAACAGAACGTCCCACCTTCATGCAGAGGAGGGACGTTTGAATTCTAACCGGAAATAACGGCATCCTCCGGAACTTTTTGCCAATCTGGAATCCATTGCGGAACTGTTAACCCCCAGGGTTCGGCCTTGCTGCGGACTTCCTTTTCGAAATCCAATCGCACCTGGTGGTTATCCCTTACCTTCAGTCCGAGAGCTCTGTAGCGGCCATTTTTTCGTGAGCTGGGACGTCCAAAAATTGCCATAACGCGCGGCCACCATCGGTTCAGCGCTTCCTGGATCACCGGCTTTGTCTTTGGATCGAGGGCGAGACGCTTTACCCAGTAATCGCCGTGAGCAACGTGGGTCAATTCTTCTTTGAATATGCGATCGATCTCCCGTCGCCACGGACCGAACGAAGATTGTTTCACATCTTCCAATTGGTGTCCCGCGCCACGGTCCATCACGAAGTTGAACATCACAAAGTCAGCCCAACTGTCAATGGTATAATAAAAGATGTTTACACGTTTGTCATTGGCGGCGCGAGTTGCACCAAGGTCGGTTTTGTCCTCAACGCGGTACGTAAAATCAAACTGCTCCACATATTCATCAACGGGCACTCCAACGTCCTCAAGCAGACGATACATCGCTCTGCCGTGACGGACTTCATCACGCACAATCTGGGAGACGATCAGCTTTTCTTCGGTTGTTGGCGCCTTCATGATCCAAGGGACGTAGCCAAAACCGCCCGCCAGCTCCGAATCGGCCTGTTGTGTCATCAGATTTGTCAAAAGGTCATAATACTCATCGCTCATCTCATCGACGTTTTCAATGGTTTCCTTCTTGGCGATTTTTGCGTTCATGATCGCTTCACGCTCTCCAGCGGAAAGCTTCGCGCCCGGCGGGTTCTGCATGATTATCTCCTAAAAATTCAAGAACGGGGAGGTGCTTGAAAAAGTATAGCAAGAATCTGGCACAGAATCAACCGAGTAGTGTCTCGGTTTGATACACTATCGAGGGCTGTGAACCTGGCGTACTTTCTTTCCGAGAAAGAAAGTACCAAAGAAATCCCCCCGAAACCGCAACACCTGAAAATAGCGGACGTTTGTTGAAAGCAATTCCGACTTTGGATTTTTGCCAAGCGCTACCAAGGGAGGGAGCTTATGCGTCGGAATTGCAAAGCTCAGTTTGGTAACCCACCCACCGCCTGCGGTTTCGGGGTCAGAAGTTACCCTATGCTAGAGCTTTTCCCAGAATAGCAGGTAACGGAATCGCAGGGTGTGTGCGGTAGGATGGACCAATCGTCGCTTTGCGATTGCGGTTCTTCTCTCTTCGCCGCAATCGCATTGTACATGAGGTTGCATCAACAATGGTGTGCGTTGCGATTCCGAAAGTTTTCTTTGTTTACTTTCTTTCCAAAAAGAAAGTAAGAAGAGCAAAACTGAGTCCACTACACCAAACCAACAGGTCGGCGTGAACGTGCCGACCCGTAAATAGCTTACATCTTAACCGATGAAATATTTGATCACCAACATGAGAACCACTGTCCCCACAACGAAGACAAGGATATTTCGTAGTGCATGTTTTCCGGACATATTCTGTTCGCTCTGTTGTTCCATTATTGTTTTCCTTTTGAGAGAAGTTCCAATGAGAAATGTATGATGGCGATGGCGTGCACCACCAACGCAAGTTGAAATTGTGGATATTCGCGCCGGGTTAGAAAGTCAGCACAAAGGATGTGGAAATGGAGAGAGCTACAGGCAGGTGGAGAACGTTTGAGTGCAAATAAGAGCTGATTCGAATTGAAGCAGAATGTTGCTTTTCGTCTGCCAACCAGCGGATGGGTGTGACTTGCCAGCACTACAGTCGGAAATCAGAGGGGCAACAGATACGACGTGGAGCCTCGCCTGCTGGCTTTTCTCAACTTTTAGCGCTTCTACATGGGTTACGAGATGTACAACCGGGGAGATTGCATCTGCTTTTTTAGACGAGGCTTCAGCCGAAACACCCGTATTGGCAGAAGCACTGCCTAGGATGCTCAGGCAAAGTATTAGTGTAAGAGCGATTTTGAATTGGGTTGACATGATGAGACTAAAATAAACCTTTGAGGTCTTAGATGCAACCACAGGTATGTAGTGATCACCTTCCTTTGAACTTAGCAGGACGTTTTTCCAAAAATGCCGCAACGCCTTCCTTGTGGTCTTCCGTCTCGGATGCAATTTGCTGGATGGCTGCTTCATAGTCGAGCAGCGCATCGAGATCTGCTGTGAGTCCTTTGTTCATCGTACGCTTGATCAGACCGATTGCTTTTGTTGGCGCTGAAGCGAGGGGGATGGCAAGATCCATCGTGACTTTTTCCAATTGATCGGGAGTTGCCACTTTGTTCACTAATCCAACGCGTTCCGCTTCTTCGGCGGAGATATCCCGCCCAGTTGTCGCGTACTCGAACGCCTTTGCCATTCCCACGAGGCGCGGAAGAAACCAATGCGAGCCTGTATCTGGCACAAGTCCAATACGGATGAACACTTCAATGAGCTTTGCTGTTGTAGACATTACCCGCATGTCGCACGCGAGAGCGACGCTGCATCCTGCTCCTGCGGCCACGCCGTTGATCATGCCGATGATCGGCTTTTCCATCGAACGCATTTTCCTGACCATCGGGTTGTAGGATTTTTCCAGCGACTCTTTCAATGATCGCTTCGAACCTGCATGCTCTTTCAAATCCTGGCCCGAACAAAATGCCTTTTCACCCGCCCCGCGGAGAACGATGCAACGCACGGCAGAATCTTTCTCGGCCTCTTTCAATGCGTCATTCAAATCCTTCTTCATCTGCTCGTTGAACGCGTTGAAGACCTCTGGACGATTCATCGTGATGGTGAGAACGCCGTCGGCTATATTGTAGAGTAGTGTTTGGTACGTAGGCATAGTGTTTTATTATCCATTGATGATTGAAGAGTTGAAAATTATTTCCCTTTCCACTCCGGCTTTCGTTTTTCTGAAAAGGCCTTCATTCCTTCCTTCTGATCATCGGAAGCGAACAAGAGATAGAAGTTCTTCCGTTCGAATTCAAGCCCGCCTTCCATTGTAGTATCGAATGCCTTCAGTATTGACTCTTTCGCCAGCTTCACTGCAACGGGCGGCTTCGAGGCGATCTCCTTTGCCCAGGCTTTCGCTTCATCGAGATAAGATTCTACAGGCATTATTTTGTTGATGAGTCCCCAGCGAAGCGCCTCGTCTGCAGAAATCATCCGTCCGGTAAGGACCATCTCCATCGATTTGACTTTGCCAACTGCGCGCGTGAGACGTTGCGTACCGCCCGCGCCCGGTATCACGCCGATGTTTATTTCCGGCTGGCCGAACTTCGCCGTCTCGGATGCAATCACCATATCGCAAGTCATCACCAGTTCACAACCGCCGCCAAGCGCAAACCCACTCACCGCCGCAATGATCGGTTTCTTGATTTTGCGGATCCGGTCCCAGCGGGCAAACTGGTCACGCGTCAGCATCTCAACAGCAGAGGCATCGGCCATTTCTTTGATGTCTGCTCCGGCAGCAAATGCCTTCTCGTTGCCGGTAAGAACGATGCATCTGACATCATCGTCTTTGTCGAGTGTTTCGAGCGCGTCAACAAGTTCTTCCATCAGTTTCATGTTAAGCGCATTGAGCACGTCCGGCCTGTTGAACTGGATGATGGCGTAGCCGTCTTGTTTGGTCAGGAGGAGGAATTGTGTGGTCATCGTGATTTCCTTTGTTAATATTCAAAACCACTACTGCCTGTTTCTACTTTCTTTGTGGCCAAAGAAAGTAGACAAAGAAAGCCTTTCGCAATCGCAAACACGTAACTTATATGATACAGGCTTTGTTAAGGTGCGATTTCGTATTTGGTTCTTACGTGGAACCGACAAAATCGCAAAGCTCAGTCTGATTGTCCACGCGCACTGCCTGCGATTGCGAATGCGCGGTTAGATTACTCTTCGCCGTGCTTCCTCTTTTGATATTCTGTCCCATCCTTAATCAACTCTGTGTACGGCCCGTTCCAGCTCTTCATGAACACGCGTTGCAGCAACGTCCCAATCTTTTTGTTGCTGACAACGATGCCAAGATTCCTTGTATTGTAAAAATATCCTCTTTCTGCGTTGGACGTTCCAAGCCAGAACATTGATCCATCAACTACGATAAACTTGCAGTGTTCAAGTCGTGCGAAGGAAATGTACCCACCGCTCCACTCAGGGATTACGCTGAACTTTACCTCAATATTCGGAATCAGGGTAAGGGCCTTCAATGCTTTCTCAGCTCCCGTTCCCTTGCTCCAGTCGGCGACAATCAATCGTACCTTCACCCCCCGCGTTGCAGCGCGGCGAAGCGCGTCATCAAGAACAGTATATTCCTTCCTCGTATCATAGCCGAGGAACTGGAGATCAAGATCAGTCGTCGCACCATCAATCAATCGAACGATGTTCGGCTCGTCCCATGAAGTTGGGTCAGGAAGAAAGCCCGTGGGACTTGCAGTGGGTGTGAAGATGAGCGTATCATCCTTTGATTCGACCAGGGTGTATGGTGCGTGATATGTCTTTGGAGATAAGAATTGTGGAAGTGCAGACTTATCATTTGACTCGGAGAGATTCCAGTCCAAATTGAAAATGTCTTCATAAAACTGAACTGCATCCTTCTGTTTGATGCGAAGACCCAATTCATGGATATGCGTGAGTGATCGCCAGTCGAAGTTCTGACTGCCGACGAAGATCTGTTCTTCATCAACAATAAAATATTTGGAGTGCTGAACTCCTCCCGCGAGTTTGCCGAAGTCGATAGTGCGCGAGGAAATGTTCTTTCGGCTGCCCAGACTGTCAATGGTCTCAGGATAGGTTTTGTACATTTTGGCGTCTGCGATGAGGCGGACATTGACGCCCCGGTCTGCCGCACGTTCAATGGCGGTAATGATGTCATCCAACACCTCGCCTTTTTTATTCGAGACATAGAATTGTTCTATGTCCAGCGATTTCTTCGCGCCGTTGATCATCTCAAGCCAGACTTCATGGGCGTTCCGGATATCAGGGTTATCCAAGACTGTCTCGACAGGAACACTCTCTACCAGCTCGAAGTCCGGATACCCCGCGGTTTGAGCAAAGAGAGTGAAAGTGAAAGCGAAAAACAAAAACAGAAAGGAAAGTATTTGCTTCATAGAGTCACCGTACTATCAACAGTTTTTTTGTTTCTCTGAATTCATTATTGACAACAAGTGCGTAGAAGTACATCCCGCTTGGCAACCCACTGGCATCGAATGCGATGCGATGTTTTTCGGGCTGGAGTCTGCCCTTGAATAAAGTCACGACGTCTCTTCCGAGCAAATCATACACTCGTAGCGTTACATATGCTGCTTTATTGATGGCGAATTCAATCGTCGTCGATGGGTTGAACGGGTTTGGATAATTCTGCGAAAGCGTGATTGCGCCAGGCAAGTTGTCTTCCGGAGAAGTGAATCCGGTTGATGAGTCCTGCACCTGTACGGTAAGAGTATTCATGACAACCGGCCTTGACTTCCCATGGCGACTCCACGCCGAGTACAAACTATCACCCCACGCCCGCCAGTCGTTTATGTTTCCAATATTTTCATCCCTCAGAAATGTAATGTACTCTTTGCTTGCGGTCTGGTAGTAGAGTGTGGATGTCACTTGAGTGACAGTCGTTGGAAGCTTGTACGTTGTGTTATCCCAATACTGGTCATCGGCATAGCTGTAGCCCACCGGCTGTGCAAGATGGTTCTCGAATGCTGCGTTCGTGAAGCCACGCGGTGGAATGCGGTTGTCAAAAAAGATTGTGTCATTCAAAACAAAGTGGAATGATGGGCCCGGTGCAAGACCATATTGTGCTGCTCGCGTAGCTGTGAGACCCGGTTTCGTTTCATAGACTTTCACTTGCGGGTCGAGTGTGAGGTCAGCGGTTTCAAAATCATACGCACCGGACTGGAAGAGCGTATCGCCGTTCGCATTTCGTCCCACGATGTTCAGCCACATTCGTCGTCCTTCAGGATATCCGGTTGTAAGTTTGTGGCCGGTCAGATTCGTAACACGCACCGCTGATTTGACTGTATCGTTCTGGCGATACGCGATCAGTTCGAGATTCGCTGCACTCTGGAGTGTTTGAATTGCCCGTTGTTTTCCGGCTGCAATCTGTGCCGTGTCAGCGGCAAGTGTCCAGAAGTCGGCAAGGATGTCCGGCACAAATGTATTTCCCCCTGTCAGGTCATGCTTGGGGAGGTCTGATCTTTGGGGCGACATTGCAAGTGTACAGCCGTAGCCGACCTGCGGCGGCATGTGGCACGATTGACATGTCCCGGCTTCGCCTTGCGCTCCATACCAGCTCAGCAGCCACTCGCTGTGTGTTCGCTCTATCGGACTGTAGAGATGAGGTGATTGTGTGTTCGGGTCTGTTGCATAGAGCGGGTTGCTCACAGTGTGGCAAACTCCACAAAAGTTTCCGCTGCGAAAAAAAGAATCAGCTTGCGTTGTGTGAAAAGGATTCGTGGCATCGGTATAGGGACCGCGCTTTGGGCTTCTTGGAACCTGGGCTACGAACATTCCGTTTCCGTATCCCGGCACCGGTATGCTTGAAGTTGAGTCCGGTATCATTGGGTCCTTCATGCGATGACACGCGTCGCACTGCACCCCGTTTAAATCATTTCCTGTCAATGCCTGTCCGGTCG
>JBGPGQ010000131.1:0-8198 GCA_041483995.1 Bacteroidota bacterium | reverse complement strand
GAATTGCGATCGATCCGATGATGCCCGCAAGCGGACTGATTTCATTCCTCGCAATTTCCGCGAGCGATCTTCCCTTCCGTCGAATCGAAGCGGCGAGGATCACGAAATCATGCACCGCACCACCCAGACATACACCGATAAGCAGCCACAAAAATCCCGGGAGAAAGCCGAACTGCGCTGCAAGCACGGGCCCGATCAGCGGTCCAGCGCCCGAAATCGCTGCAAAGTGGTGCCCAAACAAGACCCATTTGTTTGTCGGATGATAGTTTTGCCCATCGTTAAGCGTGTGGGCTGGAGTTATCCGGTCTGCGCTGAGCGCAACGACCTTGGATGCAATGAATGCGCTGTAGTACCGATAGGCAATTGACAATACGCACAGCGCGCCGATGACAAATGGAAGAGCATTCATAGTTTGTCAGAACGCATTTTTGATGTAATTGATATGAGGGTCGTTGCCTTTCATACCAATCGCAACAACGTCGAACCGGCAATCCTGTTCCTTGATTTCGTGTTCATACAGATACCCCCGCGCGATCTTCCTAATTTGTTGCTGCTTCCTCTGTGTAATGGCAAACGCCGGATCACCGAACTCATCATTGTATCGGGTCTTCACTTCACAGAACACAAGATAGTCTCCATCCTTCGCTATGATATCAATTTCCCCGCGACCGAAGCGGTAGTTCATCTCAAGTATTTCAAATCCAAGTGATTGCAGGTGTTTCTTCGCAATCAATTCTCCCTGGTCGCCTACGCCTTTAGTACCTGCTTTCGGCATTGGAACGCCTCAGAATTCGAACTCAAGCTGAGACTTCAGCGTGAATGAACGCCTGTGTATATCGCAATATCCAAGCTTGTAGATCGCCTCCCGGTGTTCCGGCGTTCCATATCCTTTGTGATTGGCAAAACCATAGCCGGGGAATTGCATATCATAATCACGCATAATTCTATCACGAGTGACTTTTGCTATGATGGAAGCGGCGCCAATCGAAAAGCAAAGCGCGTCACCGTCGACGATTGTTGTAAACGGGATGACACTTCCCTGAAAGCGATTGCCATCAACAAGGAGATGATCAGGCGTGATGGCAAGTTGTCGCACCGCCTCGTGCATCGCCCTAAATGTTGCATTCAGGATATTGATCTCATCAATGGTGCGATGATCAACAATACCAATTCCAATTGCAAGAGCCCCCGCAAAGATCTGATCATACAGGGTGTCACGTTGGTCCGATGTCAGGACTTTTGAATCATCAACTTCGGGAATGATGAAGTCTTTGGGAAAAATTGCCGCTGCCGCAACTACCGGCCCCGCAAGAGGACCACGACCAGCCTCATCGATGCCGGCGATATTCGTCAGGCCATCATTCCAAAGCCGGCGCTCATAGCTCAACTTGTCGACAGCGAGGTCCGGCAGTGCGATTGTGGGGGTGTCAGAATTCATTGATGAGCCCGAAGTGATTTTTCGCGTTACTGAATGAGTCTCCTTGGCCCAGGGCAAAGCTGACGCCAAGGTTCCCAAGCCCCGTTTCGAGTTGTACGCCGATCCCATATCCATACTTAAAGGCATCCGTTTGCGTTATCAAGCGAAGATCATCCGCAGGACGCAGATAATATCCCGTATCCACAAACCCGTACAAGAAGGTGCGTCGCGCAAGAAGGAAACGGTACTCGACATTCGACCAGGCCATGCGCGTCCCGATGAATTGGTTTTCCCGGTAACCGCGCAGTGACCTCATACCGCCAAGCCGATACATTTCACCCTCTTCCGGATGTCCACTTCGCAATTCACGCCCGTGGACCGAGACGGCAAGGACCTGGCGTGCAACCGGCGAAGCGAAGAAATCGAGGTCGAGTGTGAAACGCTGGACGATGACACTTTGCTTAACACTCGAAGCAAACGCCTGTGGGATCGGCCCGGTCTTTTTCTTTCCATATTGGTAGTCTGTATGGTAGCGGGCACCGGATGTTGGACTGTATATGTCATCGCGAGTATCGTATTGTACATCCGCTCCAATGGAAGTTGTTGAACTTTTGAAGACCCGATTCACAGTTGTGTCGGCGGATGGGATAATGCTTTCCGATCCGAAGAGCAGGCCAACGGAGAGATTCTCCGAAAGCATCAGTTCTCCTTTAAGATCAAACACTCGTCGCACATACGATGTATCCTGTTGTCGCTGGAAAAATCCTCCTCCAAGATTGGCCGGAAAGCTGAATATCCAGGGTTCAACATAGCGAACCTCAAGCTCCTGGGAAGATCTTTCATCACGCTGCCAGCGAAAACTGAGTTTTCTTCCTGTGCCGAAAAGATTCCGCATCGCAATTGAGGCCAGGCCAGTGACGTATCCAGCTTCACCTGTACTGCTTCCCGGTATGTAGCCAATTACTCCGTCAAAAGTGTTGGTGTTTCCCTCCTGCACCTTGATCAGAAGTCCACCGTTGTTCTTGTGCATGTACAGTTCAGGTTCGGATACTGCAGAAAAAATATTCAGCCGTTGAAGCCGCTGTCTGATGGCGTCAACCTTTACGGGATTGAATACTTCACCGACACCGAGACGGGTTTCACGCACAACGACAGAAGGATTTGTTTCCTTGTTTCCCTCAACGCGAACCTCGTTAATCGTCACTCGGTCCCCTTCATCGACCGTCAGTTCTATGCCGAGAAGATCGTTCTCTTCGCCAGTCGTTCTTTCCATGTTATCGATACGGCATTGAGTGAAAGGATAGCCACGGCGCTCGTAACGCTCAAGCAGCGCATCGATGTCCTGTTCAAGCGTTGCTTCATCAAGGGGGCTTCCTGTTTTCGTATCAAAAAGTTCGAGGATGTCGTTCGATGAAAACTCTTTTTGACCGCTCACGGTAATCGACCCCACCAGCGTTTGTCGCTCTTCATGAATCGTGATGTCAAGATCGATCATTGTGCTGTCCGCAGTCAATCCCCTTTTCACCAGATCAAGATGCGTATCAAGATATCCACGTTCTCGGTATTTCTCCATGATCGTGTGCAGGTCACCCTTGAGAACGGTTTCGGAAAACCCGAGCGACTGCTTGGACGAAAGCCAGCCAAGGATTTCCCTCGTGCTAAAAACAGTATTGCCTCCGATGGATATTGATTGAATGGTTGTCTGTGAGCAAATGGCCGGACGGGCTACAGAAAGCAGTACAACAAGAATAACGATGGTCTTCTGTAGAATTGTAACCATAGTGTCAGTGCAGTACAAAGAGATGGTCAACCTTACCATGCAAACGGAAGTCAATCCCGCGGTCGTTGCCACACTTCCCAAATCGGTGTGGTAAGGCGATAGTCCCCAAAGCCGCTTTGATCGACAAATACAAATTGATGATTCAAGTCGTAGTATGACCAGACTTCAAACGGTTTGGAATCGACGTCGAACGGATGGCGATCAACGTTGCTTGGCGGGCCGAAGATGATGTAGACCATGCCCATGTCTGTCCGCCAACCATCCGTATAATGCTTGAAGTTCTTGTTGGCAAACTCCACCTTCGCATAGTACTCTTCCATTTTTTCATTGCGGGGAGTATTCGGATTTGGATCCCGCTTCTTCCAGAATTCCACAAACCTCTTCTGTTTCTCTTCCGGGGTCGTAGCCTCTTTGAGATGCTCCATCTCCTTGTCCTTGGCAATGTACTGGAGTTGATCAATTGCCAGATCAATATCCTTGATTCCATTCGCAACACCACCCCACCTGATCAAGAAGGAGCGGCTCGTTGTTGCAAGAGCCTCCTGCTCCTTACCGGCGGGCGGGTGTAGCGGAAACAGTTGGATGTACAGCGAGTAGTTGCCAATTGGCAACGATGTATGGTCGATTCGCATAAAGACCTGACCCTTGCCTTGAGCCAGAGCCTGCACGGTATCCGCTTGAACCTTCTTTTGTTTTGCCTCATCAAACACCGTTGCAACGAATCGGACCGTGTCTCCGGCACGGCGATTGTACGATTCAAAGAACACGAAGAATGGTTCGTTCAGATCGCCAAGGTTTGGAGAAATGCTCGGCACGATCGATTTCTTTTCGCCACTCGTATTCAACTTCAGCACCAGCATGATGTCACTGAGAGAGACATCATTACGCGTGTAATCCGGGACAACAATCTGTTTGAGCTGGCGACGGGAAATTTTTGTCTCATTGTCTCGCACAATGGTATTGATGACATAACGGCCCGGGGCAACCTCAAACGTCCGCTCAGTAAGACTATAGTATTGCGGTGAAACGGACTTATCAAACGAAACACCCTTGGCGTCCTCTGTCCATAATTTTTCGCTCACAAGACTGTTTGCTGAATCAAGGAGGGCAATGGACACCTCATACGAAGCGTCATAGAGGTCGTTGTGTTTGACAAAGCTCAGATTATTGTATCCCACTTGTACAAAAACATCCAGGCGGCTTTTCTTTGAATCGGTCGCGATAAAACTCATTGCATCGACGTAGTATGGAGGGAGATCATCTGTGGCCGGTTTATAGCCAAGCTCAACCTGCGCATTCACCGGCGAACTCATCCACACACATAACATCACGACACACACATACACGCCTGGCATTATTTTCACAACCACCTCCTTACGACGACGATACAAGATTCCCATACAAATCATACTCAGAAGCCCCAACAATATCAACAGTACAAAACGTCCCTGTGGAAAGAGATTTCTGTGTATTGATGAACACCTCATTGTCGATCTCAGGGGCATCTCGTTCGGTACGTCCGATATATTGCCCACCTTCTCTTCTGTCAATGAGCACCTTCTGACGTGTGCCGATATAGCGTCCGTTCTTGTCTTCCGAAATCCGTTTCTGCAGCTCCATTACTTCACTCTTTCTACGTTCTTTCTCTTCAGACGTTACAATATCCCCCAGGGGAAATGCCGTCGTACCATCCTCAAGCGAGTAAGTGAAGACGCCAAGCCTGTCAAACCGTACTTCTTCAACAAACTTCATGAGTTGATCAAACTCCCTTTCACCCTCATTGGGATATCCCACAATCAACGTAGTGCGCAACGCAATACCGGGGACTCTCTCGCGGATCGCTTCAATCAACTGTTTCAACGCACGCTGGGAGATTCCACGCCGCATAGACTTGAGGACGTCATCCGCCACGTGCTGCACGGGCATGTCCATATATTTGCATATACGCGGGTGCCGTGCAATCACTTCAAGAATATCCATCGGAAATTTTGCCGGGTACGCATACATCAGGCGCACCCATTCGATACCATCGAGGTCGGCAACGCGTTCGAGTAACTCACCAAGCTGCCTTTGTCCAGAGACATCAAGTCCGTAGTACGTGGTATCCTGACCAATCACCACAAGTTCCTTCACACCTTTGGCAGCGAGAGACCGTGCTTCCGAGACGATTTCGTCCGTGGGTCGACTTCGATGTTTGCCGCGCATGATCGGAATGGCACAAAACGAACAGGGGTTGTCGCATCCCTCTGATATTTTCAAATAGGCAAAATGTTTCGGCGTGGTGAGGACTCTCTCTCCGAGCAATTCGTATTTGTACTGTGCACCCAATGCACGAAGAACATCCTCCATCTGATTGGAGCCAAAGAATCCATCCACTTCCGGAATTTCCTTTGCAAGCTCAAGACCATACCGTTCGGTCAAACACCCCATTGCATAGACCTTTTTGAGCCTCCCGTTACCCTTGCGCTTCGCACTCTCAATAATCATGTCAATGGATTCCTGTTTCGCCGCATCTATGAAACCACAGGTGTTGATAACGGCAATGTCGGCATCATCAATAGAAGCGGAGATTTCAATATTACTGATGTGCAACTGAGCCATCAGTTTTTCGGAATCCACCACGTTCTTTGAACACCCCATGGTGATAACGTGAACTTTTTTCTTCAGACTATCGTGCAAAGAACTATTCTCCATGAGCGTCACTTCAAAAGACCACAAAATCCAGATAAAGAAATAATACCGGCGAAACAAGAATCAGGCTATCAAACCTGTCAAGAACACCGCCGTGACCGGGAATCAGGGTAGACGAGTCCTTAACTCCTGCATCGCGCTTTAACAGGGACTCAACCAGATCGCCGAGCTGACCAAATACTCCAATAGCAGCGCCACAGACAAAAGCATTACCCCTTGTAAGATACGGGAGAAGGAGATCGCTCGCAACCATAAACACCGCAACTGCCAATATGAATCCTGCAAGCGATCCTTCCCATGTCTTGTTTGGACTGATGCGTTCAAACAACTTATGCCTGCCAATAGAGCGTCCAACAAAATACGAAGCCGAATCGCACGACCAGATAGAGGCAAAGATGGCCACCACAGTCCAGCAACCCCAATCATAGATGGTGCTTGAGATTTCGGGAGAGACGGCCGCTCCCTTGACATCAAAGAACAAATAGACTGGGAAGTCTGCCGGAATGAACAATTCACGGATCCCGATGAGCGAGCCGAGAAAAAGGGACACATAGAGAACGCCGGTAATCGTGATCGCTATATTGAGAAGCGGGGATCCTTTGTTTCGAAAGAGTTCCACAACAAATACCAACAAGAGGAAGAGGAGCAAGAGAATCAACATTGTCTGTGTCATTGTTGGAGCGGGAGCTGCAATCCCGCGGCCTGCCAAGGCAGTCAACAACGAGTATCGGACCTTGTCGAACAGAAACACCAGATTCACGCACACACCAAAGAACATCCCCATTCCTACCTGCGGAGATGCCCCCTTCGCTCGCGCAAGAACGTAAAACTCATGCAGGCCAAGAGTTGAAATAATCGCAATCATTACAAAGAAGTACACCCCTCCCAACATTGTAACCAGGACCATGAGGGGGATACCAACAAGAGCAACAAGAATACGAGCGGAAAGATTACTCAATGAATACCTATTCGTTCTTTGAAGCCTGAGTTACCCGAACAAAATAGTAAGTTGCAGCAACAAATACCAGAGTGAACAGGAGGTAGTTTAAGGCGAGGAGAGAGGAAGATGGATTTCCCTGCGGGGCTATCACAACAAAGTTATCATCAAGCTGCATGTAGATCGCCACACAGGCGACGAAGTTGTTGAAGAAGTGAGCGGACATAGCCACGGTGATGTTCCGTGAACGATGCACGATAAACCCAAAGTAAATTCCAAGGGTCACAAGTGGAACAATGGAAAACGGATTCAGGTGATACGCCCCGAAGATAATCCCTGCAACGACAGCACCGCGGAGGCCCGGGAAATCCAACTCAAAACTTCTTTGTACCAGTCCACGGAATAACAATTCTTCGCATACCGCCGGGATCAACGCAACTACAAAGACAACGAAGATAAATTCGCCGGGCGAATGAGCTTCCACCAACAATCGGTAGGCTTCTTCAATAAGCTGTTTGAATTGATCGATAAATTTCTGGATTGTCTCCGGCATCGGTATGGAATCCTGAAACGTCATATAACCCTGAAGCAACTGCTGAAGTGCAAAGACAGCAATCACCGTCGAAATAATCTCTCTGTAGTCCGGCACTCTTACCTGGAAAAATTCCCTAAGGTCGTGGTATCGCAGCCTGACCAGAACAAGAGTCGGAACAAGGATCAACAGCAACTGACCCAGCAAGGTTGCCCATCGAATTGCCTGGACATTACCCTCTGTTACATCTCCCTTGAAGAGAAACCAGGTCAGAGCTCCTCCAACAACCTGATAGAGAAAAAAAACAATGCACAGGGAGAGAAAGGCAAACGTCGTCGATGGGATACGCTGGAAGAATGGGAGTTCAACCGGCTGGTATTGCCGCTGAATGGTTTGCTGCTCTTCGGTGGGATCTTCCATCTACTTTATCTTCCGCTCATGTCTAGCGCAACGGCAAATCCTATTTGATTCTTGCATTCACTGGTCCCATGAGCCCTGAATATTCCCTCAGCTCTGTATCAATGGAGCCGATTGGAACTTTTGTGTTGACACGTATGGGCATTTTTCGTTCGTCATCCGTGAGCCAGATGACGATGCGCCCTTCGCTTTTGAACAGCCCACCCTCCCGTACAAGTGGCTCAACAACAATCGTCTTGAATGTGCCCGCGGCAACCTCCAATTCCTGTCTGCCAAGGAACTTCACCCGCAGCTCATTACTCTTATCCTTGTAAAAGTTGAAAAGCGTTGGGCCTTCCCCGGGCTGGGAACTACTGAAATCGAGAGTTCGTACGAAATAAAACGAAGACATAATATCTTGAACGTACTCCGGTACCGGATATGT
>JBGPGQ010000130.1:0-8214 GCA_041483995.1 Bacteroidota bacterium | reverse complement strand
GGCATTTGAAACCGAACAGGCGATCCGCGATGGCGCACAGGAAGTCGATATGGTACTGAACGTTGGAATGCTAAAGTCAGGTGAGTACGAATACGTAGAGAACGACATCTTTGCAGTCGTGAGTACCGCAAAGCGCTACCGCGTGCTGAGCAAGGTGATACTTGAAACCGGGTTCCTGACCGACGAAGAAAAGGTAAAAGCCTGTATCCTTGTGAAGAGGGCAGGCGCCGATTTTGTGAAGACGTCGACAGGTTTCGGTAAAGGCGGCGCAACCGTTGGAGACATCGCGTTGATGCGCAGGGTTGTTGGCACTGCGATGGGTGTGAAGGCCTCAGGCGGAGTGAGAAGTCGCGAGGATGCTCTCGCAATGGTTGCCAGCGGC
Organism: Bacteroidota bacterium; assembly: GCA_041483995.1. Classification (GTDB taxonomy): domain Bacteria; phylum Bacteroidota; class Ignavibacteria; order UBA10030; family UBA6906; genus JBGPGQ01. Next base: position 7,832 of record JBGPGQ010000130.1, on the reverse strand, counting down.
GCTGATAGAATTGGCGCAAGCGCGAGTGTGAAAATCGTGAGCGGCGAAATGGCGGAAGCAACAAAAGGCTATTGAATGCGAAGCGTTTCCTACATTATCTTCTCTCTGCTGCTTATTGCGGGCTGCGGGAGCACGGAAGAAACGCACAATACTGTACTTCAAGCTCCGGCTCCGATCGCTGATCGTCGTGACACTGTTCTTCCTCCAAGGACTGAATTTGAAACAAAGATCGATACAGTCAATACAACACATCAGACATTGCAGAATAAGGATACGACAGCAACTTCACACCAGCCACGCATCAGCTATATGATTCAGATCGGAGCATACAAGGATCCACAAAACGCAACGCGCGTACAGGATATTGCACGCGAACGCTACCATCTTCCGGTTATCAATGACTATAATCAGGCGGTGACGCTCTACCAAATCCGGATGGGGTTCTTCGAAACGCGGGAGGAGGCGCATACTTTCTGTGAACAGATGAAGTCGGAGTATGCGAATGACTATAACGATTCGTGGGTTATAGAGTTAAGGAGATAGACTTGAAGCAAATATTATCCATGCTTATGGCTTTCATTGTAGGAGCGTGTGGCTCATCCCAAGATGTCGCCACTTCAAAAGGGGCTAGCAGTGAAGAACAGATGAAGATCTACGAGGCACAGTTTCGCCCCTCGGACTATGACCCTGACGTAAAGACTTTGTTGGAAAAGAAGAAGGAAGCATTGCAGGAAGAGGAACGGACAACCTCCGAGGCTGCTGCTCCGCAAGCCCCTGAAACCGCTCCCGGTTTCAGAGTCCAGGTTTTCTCATCCACAAGTATTGATGAAGCCAATGCCGCAAAAGCAGAAGTGGAGTCCGCATTCCCTGATATTTGGTTCTATCTCGTTTACGATTCGCCAACGTACAAGATCAGGGCGGGTGATTTTCTCAACCGTTTTGAGGCAGAGAGATTTGCAAAACAGTGCTCTGAAAAGAAGTATAAGGACGCGTGGATAGTACCGGATAAGATCATCAAGAACCCACCGCCCCACCCCGCTCCGCAACCGGACCAGAAGTAGTTTCCTACTTGAACCTGAGTATTGCGTTTTCAACATTCCATCGCGCCCTCACCCTGAGCGTGTCTGGATACGCCGCGAACCGTTCTGACGGCACAAAAGGAAAAGGAAGCCCGTATGAATAACCACCCGAGCTGTCTGCATCTCTGAATGCCTGCAAGACGTACCTTCCTTCCACCAGTCGATCTATCCTATACTTCGCGGGCTTTTCGAGACGAATTGTTTTTTCCTGTCGCGGTTTCAGATCAATGCTGATTGCTGAGACATAGATCGCGCCTTTTCCGCTATCACCACGGTCATCGGTGATTGTTCCTTCAACCACACCCGTAGAACGCAGGTCGAGTGACTCGAAGTGAAGAACATATGTTGAGTCTTTAAACCCGTTCCTTTGTAAATCCATGAGAGAATCCATTTGTACTCTTAGCTGATACCATGCCTTGCTGTTAAACTCAGTTTTGGGTACAAGCTCAAGCTCAGTCGGGTTGAACCAGTGCAATTGAGTTTCCACGTGTTTCATTGAACTATCATACAGTGCGATGCTCTGAGTCAATGGCTGTTCAAAGACGGGCTCTGAGAACTGAATCATTATCGGTTGGTTGAGGGGGTAGTTCCTTGTGCTATCTCTGAGGGATTGTACGACAAAAGCCGGCTTCACCGTATCAGGATCGCCGTTCGCTGCAAAAATGTAACTTGCATGCAACGTATCAATAGGGTTGCCGCTGATGTCGAACAGACGCTCGACTCGAAGCACATAGGTTTTTCCACTATCCAAGTCAGCAGAGGTGATAAGCCCTGCTTGGGTGGGTGTCGAACGGTAAAGAAAAGCCAACGTCACGTTAACCGGTGTCAGTCCCAGTGTATCACTGAGATGGAATACTGCTTTGCCAAATGAAAGCGAGTCGATACTTTCACTAAAATGCAGCCGCAATTCTCTTCGTTGTATCGATTGCACCGATGTGAGGAATGGTTTCGTGGTGTCTTCACGCGAAAGTTTGAACCAGACATCTCTTACCTTCGGTCGCTGGTCACGCACAATAACATCTCCAGTGGTCACACCATATTGATCCACCTGCTTGTTGTAGATCAGGTTGCGAAACTCATCGCGCACTGCGAACAGCCGGTACTTCCCGAATGCTATATTGGCAAGCGTGAATGCCCCTCCCTTTCCAGTTTGCATGATATAGTCGGGTTTCACTTTGGTTGGATCAAGCGTATCAGGATCAACGTTCGTCAACTCGTAGGCAAAGATCATCACCCCCTCCGGTTTTTCATCGAACACCTGCCCGCTGATAAAACCCTTGTCAATCGAATCGCCGGTCGAGAAGGCCAGCGTGTATCCTGCTGCCATCCGGTTTTTTGCCCGCTGATCCACGATATCTGTCCCGACATTTACAACATACGTGGTATTCTTGCGAAGCGATTCGGAGAATTCCACAGTCAAAGTGGTTCCACTCCAATCAAATTCCAGATCGCCTATGTACGGTGAAATAAATATGGACTCCTCGGCAGAGCGATGTTCCACATATTCGCTAAACTCCAGCTCGATCGTATTCGTTTGTATATGCACTGCATTCGTGTCAGGTTGGGTCCTGACAATGGCCGGTGGAGTAGTATCAATAGGTCCCCCACCAGGAAGCCCTTGACCAGCGCAGTGCAAAAACAACAAGGAAATAACAAATGCGGGTATGGATAAAAAAAGGTTTTTTTTCAGCACGAGGAACCTTTTCAGTTCAGGGACGGTTTACATATGCAGAGCCGTAGCAATATAGTGAAATCAAGATTCAAGGCAAATTGTCTGTAGGGTTCGGGGCTCTCTGGAGCTGTCGTGGTTGATGGTGGGTGAAGACAATGAAGAACCGGACGAGCCCCTTGTTTGTTAGCGAGACGCCGGATGAAGATGTTGGAAGGAGCGAGTCTCGGAAAGGCCTCAGTGAAAACTGGGGCCTTTCGTATTTACTGAGCCGCGCCAAGTGCCCGATTTTTTCTGAAGCGCCGCACATGACGCATGTGATCCGAATAGTTCGTGCTGAACCAATGCCCACCGTTCCCGTTGGCCACAAAGAAAATGTAATTGTTATTCTCAGGATACAGCGCCGCAAAGATCGATGACCTGCCCGGATTGTTGACAGGCCCCGGCGGCAGGCCTTTGTTCCTGTATGTGTTGTATGGATTCTCTGTTTGCAAGTCCGAATACAGCACCCTGCGACGGCCGTCTTCAATAAGAAATCGAATCGTCGGATCTGCTTCAAGCCTCATCCCTTTTCGCAAGCGGTTGTGATACACACCGGAAATCGTGCGACGCTCTGCGTCAAGCACAGCCTCCCCTTCCACTATCGACGCCAGCGTCATTACCTGGTTGGTTGTCCATCCGAAGTCTTTTGCCCGCGCCTGGAGTGAATCACTGTACAGAAATTTGAACTGATCCACGAGACGAACAATAACGTCCTTTTCGTCCTGCTGCCAGTAGAACTTGTACGTCTCTGGGAACAAGTACCCTTCCAGCGAATGAGACTCAATGCCGAGAGAATGTGCAAGTGTTTCATCATTGACGAGGTGAATATAGCGCGCCGAGTCAATCCCGATCGCACGCGCAAGTATTCTCGCCTGCACACGCGAGATCAAACCCTCGGGGATTGTCACGGTAATAAGGTGCGCACCCAACCCGTCCCTGATCATTACAAAGAGATCGTAATTCGAAATACCGCTCGCGGGAATGTACTTGCCGATTTGTATCCGGTTTGTCCCACCAAGGAATTTACCCACGAAGACGAACTCTGCCCGGCTCCGTATGATGCCGTTTGTTTCGAGGGAATCGACAATAGACGGGAACGTTTGACCGCGTGAAATGTAGAATGTCTTTTCTCCACCAGCGGAAAAGGAATTTGGCCCGTAAAAAATATCAAGGGCTTTGATACCGAGAAGCACAAACAGCACAAAAACGATGATAAAGAGAACCCTGACTCTGCCAGCAAGCGGTTTCATACTCGCCTTATTCTTATGACAACAATTGCCCCCAGTAAAACACATAGTGATCCGGCGGTAGTCCAAAGACCCGCACGAACCATCGAAGACTCATACGCAAATCGAACCACGTGGTTTCCGGACGGAATGCGAACGGCGCGCTGACAAATGTTGGCCTTGAATATCATTGTCTCCACACCATCAACCTCAGCTTTCCATCCCGGATAGTACGAATCGGATAACACGAGAAATGCATCCGATTCTGCCGTAACTTTGATCGTCACTTCGCTCGTCTTGTATTCTTCAATAGTCGCTGTCGCGGTCCCCCCTTGACCTCTCTCGAAGTGTTCGGGGTTTTCGTACAAAATAACCTCGCGGGATGGATCAAAGTCGTCTGAGATGAGAATGTTTTTTGCTTCATCCGTTGTCGCTGCAAGGCGATAGCTATTCACGACAAATGCGCGGGGAAAGACTGAGGGGTTCTTATACACAAACACGTTCGCCGCCTTTGTTACCAACTCCACCCCGTCACTCTTGAAAGGCCAGGCCGAAAGGAAGTACTTCACATTAAACATACTCAATATTTTCAGGAAAGCCTTCCGAGGGACGAACACGCCCTGCTCCAACGCTGCCGTGCTTATAATGAATCCGCCGCGCGTATGGTCTCCCCAAAGATCCACGATATAATTTGGCGTGAGCGGAGCGTTACCATCGACGGCTGAGAGGCCGTACAACGCGTTGCTTGCCGTTTGCAAAAATTCACGCTGATCGATGTATGGCTGAAGATCACCCTCCCATCCCTTTGCCTTGCTGAAGGCAGCCTTATGAGCTTCAGTTGCACTGAGTGAATAGACGCGGTAGAGACTTGTATCTTTTTGCAGAATCTGTGCTGTCAGTGGCGGTGATCGCCAGGCTTTCGCATCGACAATCGGGTTTTGACGCATCTGAAAATACAACAGGTCAAGGACAACAAGTCCGATCACCACAAATTCCATTCTCCCAAATCGCAATTGATTGACTTCCTGTTGTTGCTTTTTGCCCTTGAACCTGGCAACAAGCTGATCAGCTCCAAATGCTGCAAGAATACCAATCGAAGCATTCACAATAAAAAGGAAGCGTGTCGGAAAGCGGAAGAACTTCATTCCGGGAATAACATAAAACACCGCCTCATAGAGAGGCGTGTTCGGCCCAAGAACCATCAGATATCCAATGACCACACACGCAACAAAGAACTTCACAAGTCGATTGCGCCAGCGTTTAGTCGACCCGTACGCTGCAAGCAACAGCGTGATCAATCCTGTGTACCCATAGTCTTCCCAGAAAATGCTGTTGCCCCTGTATGTTCCATCCCCAATGTCACCGTTCGCATATGGGTAGAAAAACGTCTTGAAGTTGCTCATATTGTAGGCATAGTTCGACGCAAAATTGAACGACACACCTCCAGCCCGGGGCGAGAATGTCACCATCTCGTATGTCGGAATCACTTGGATGGCACTCAGCCCTGCACCCAGCAGCAGAGCAACAACAAATGCGACCATGAGTCGTGAACGGGCCGGGCCACGAACCAGCGATGCCTCAACGTTGGCACGCTTCCGCTGAACACGCTGTTCCTCATCAGGTTTCAACATCCGGAACAAAAAATACGCGATGTATAACAATCCTGAATAATATCCAACCTGATTATGACCGGTAAGATTTTGCGCGCCGAATATCAAACTGAGGAACACCAACGGCAGGATGAACCGGACATTCCCATCTCTCGCTTTCAACGCCTTTTCGATACAGTATAGTCCAAGAGGAGCGAAACACGCAGCGCCCACAAGGCTTTCGTGTTTGAGATGACAAACCATGAAACCGGAATATGCAAAGCTGACGGCCGCAACGAGAGCGCCCGCAATTCCCGTCTTGATCTCACGCGCAAAAAGATACATGCCAACCGCTGCAACGATAAGAATGAGAAGGATGGAATAATTGAGTGCGACGTATGAAGGTAAAAGCCAATAGAGAATCAGATTGATGGGATAGAATACGCCTGTCATTGTGAGAAGAGGAAGCCCTCCGAAGATTTCCGGCATCCATTGCGGCAACTCGCCGTGTTTCAAGGCCTCTCCTGCAACATGCTGGTACGGAAACCCGACGTTCATGATATCACTGGTGAAAACATCGTCTGTGATAACAACCCCCTGCATCGTCGTCAGTTTCCAGTACGGAACAAGAACAACAAGAATGAGAAACAGGATTGGAAAGAAATTCGGAGACTGATTCATTTTCTCAAGCATCTAGAAAACTCTCGCTCAAAATCAGATCACCTACACCCGCCTCCGAAATCGCTAGCTGTGCGGGGTGGAAAACCAACAACTGTTCTTGAGAGGTTTGCAGATAAAAACAACTGCAGGGTTGCGATTTCGGAAAGCTTTCTTTGGTTACTTTCTTTGGCTCCAAAGAAAGTGACAACAGAGACCACGTGCTGAGCAGAATGACCATGCTATAGGCAGGTTTATACAAGTTCAAGATTGGCAACCGCGGGAATCTCCAGTGTAGACGTTAGCCCATGCTGGAGTCTCATCCATCCGGCATAGGCGATCATGGCGCCATTATCCATGCAGTATTCTATACGAGGGTACAGCAACTTGAGATGACGTTTTTCTGCCTCTTCTTTCATTCGAGTTCGCAGAAGCGAGTTCGCAGAAACGCCGCCTGCCAGACTTATGTTCTTCACTTTGTATTCTACAGCAGCGGCCATCGTCTTTGAAACTAGCACATCTACAACCGCAGCCTGGAAACTCGCACAAATATCCTTGAGATGGTCTTTTTCAATGGAGGGGTTTTTCATCTCGGCGTCCAGCATGCCATTGTTCCTTAGGTAGTAGAGAACTGAGGTTTTGATTCCACTGAAACTGAAATCATAGGTTCCCCCTTCAAGAAAGGATCGGGGAAAACTGATCGCACGCGAATTTCCTTCTGCGGCAAGCTCATCAATGATTGCGCCACCCGGATAACCAAGACCCAGCATCTTTGCAACCTTGTCAAACGCTTCTCCTGCAGCATCGTCGCGCGTTTGACCGAGAAGTCTGTGCTTGAGCGGCTCTTCAACATGGACAATCATCGTATGCCCGCCCGATACAATCAATGAAAGAAATGGATAGGAAGGATCGTTTTCAAGAAAGTTGGAGTAGAGATGGCCTTCCATATGGTTGACCCCGACGAAAGGAATCTGCAGCGCAAACGACATTGCTTTCCCAAAACTCAAACCGACCAGTAGCGCTCCGACAAGTCCGGGGCCTTGTGTGGCGGCAATCCCGTCAAGATTTTCTTTCTTCACTTCGGCCTTTGTAAGCGCCTCATCGACGATTTGAATAATCAGTCGCAGGTGCGCGCGTGAAGCAAGCTCAGGTACGACGCCACCATACTTCGCGTGGACGAGCTGCGATGAAATGATATTTGACTTCACAACGCCGTCAGCCAGAACGGCGGCAGAGGTCTCATCACAAGAGGTTTCGATGCCGAGGATAGTCAATGCTTGATATAATACTAGTGGGTTTTGAGATTCAGAACACAGACTACGGTAAGTAAATGGATTGTGAATTTCAAGGAAGGCATCTCGTTGGTAGTGCTCAATTCTTGAGCACTACCATCTCGTTTCGTCGCGGGCTTGATTCTCGGAACTATCACACCGTTCCGCATGTTGGAAAAATTGTTATATTCATGTCAACTAGGTTCGGTGGAAGAAACGACTATGCCCGACTATAAATATCTTATCATCGGTGGGGGAATGACGGCGGAACCTGCAGACTTGAAAATTACCACAAATAT
>JBGPGQ010000129.1:0-8381 GCA_041483995.1 Bacteroidota bacterium | reverse complement strand
GCATGAATACTGTTTGTACGCATGGCAGTGCAAGAGAATAGAATGACAACGCACAGTTTCAGAGCTACGTACTTCATCACTAGTATGGTTTGATTGTTTAATTGACGGCGTACTGATGATACATTTTGGTGTGATAATGTATCAGGTTTTTCGTGACGGAGTGGTGACTATCCGCACAGATGGAAAGTGCTATTGGCCGTTATTTTGGCGCTTTGTTAAAGGATTGTGATGAAACATGATTGCAGAAAAGAGCCTTGTCAGATTCTTGCGACCGCAATTATCTGTTCAATGATGTTGTGAATTGAGCCGCCATTTGTAGAAACTGCAAGGTCAACACCCATGTTCATCAGCGCTAACCTGTCGTTTTCCGGTATGGTTCCCCCGATGACGATTTTCAAAGATGACATTCCAAGTTTAGCTTTCAGTGATAGTATCTCGCTTGCGATTCTAATGTGAGCCCCGGAGAGACAACTTACTCCTAACACATCTGCATCTTCTTCTGCTGCAGACTTCATCAGTGTTGCAGGGGAGAGCTTGGTGCCCGCGAAAATCACCTCCATGCCCGCATCCCTGCACGCGATGGCTAGGAGTTTTACAGCGTTGTTGTGTCCGTCGAGTCCAGCTTTACCAAGAACAATCCTGAGTCCTTTGGAGACATTTGATCCCTTGCCTGCAATTGCCCCCAAGTCAAGTGGCACGTTGTAGCGACCGCTTGTTATTGATTCTATGGCCGCACTCCACTCACCGATAGTGCCACCCGCCTTTACGAATTCGATGGAGGCCGGCATGATATTCAATCTCTTGGTCAACGCTGTTTGTAGCTGTTCTTTTGCCGCGCACCAGGTTGCCAGGTCGCGCTTGTTTCTCCATTGAGCAAGATCGCTGTTGCGTTTCTGTTCAAACTCGGCCTTCTGTGCAGTTGGTGGAGCGGGAGCAAGTTGTTCTGAGAGCCCGACAGGTTCAAGGTATGAGTTGACGCCGACGATGATTTCTTCTCCGTTGTCAATGCGATTCTGTCGCTCAAGCATTGCTTTGGTTAACTCAGTGTTGATATGCTGGATGATGTTTTCGTATCCCATTGTCCGCAAAAAAAGAGCGATCGCTTTTGCGCTGGCAATGGTTTTTTCGGTAATGTTTGCAATAACAGTATTGCCTTCGAAGATATCAGGATATTCTGTAATCTTTGTCTCGTGCATGAGAATTTGCTGTGTGCGGATGCTGAGAGATTGCTCCATGGTGTCAGGCAGTGCGAGTGCTTCTCTGAATCCCGGTAGCTGCAATGCGTTCACGCGCGAGCTTGCGGAGAGTATTACCGGCAGTGCTTCGAGAGCGATGCGCACAATATTGTTTTCAGGCTGTGCGGCAGTCAATGAGAGTGAGCGTACCTGGCATCCCGCGCGGAACCCCACGTGTTCGATCCCATATTCCTCCCGGCAGAGTTGAGGCCAGAGCTGGGCGTATGCACGCATCTTGCAAAGCTCAGGAACAAGCTCAATTCCGCTGTTAATAAAAAAGGAAATCCGTCGGACTACCGTTTCGAATGCTGGCTTACTTAACTGCTTGTTAATGGTATCAAGAATAATAAGCGCATTGCCAAAAGCATAGCCGATCTCCTCATACGGGCGAGCGCCGCTTTCCATATAATGGTAGCCGCACACATTGATGGGATTCCATTGGGGAACATGTTCGGCGGTGAATTCGATGATATCGGTGGAGAACTTGAGCGATACTTCCGGAGAAAACACATTCGTCCCGCGCGCTACGAATTCTTTCAATAAATCGTTTTGTACCGTGCCACGAAGTTTATTCCAGGAAACACCTTGCTTCTCAGCCAGAGCAAGATAGAGAGCAAGAAGGAAGGGGGCCGTTGAGTTGATCGTCATTGACGTATTGACCGAGCCAAGGTCAATGCCGCGAAACATTGTTTCCATGTCGCCCAAGTGAGCGATGCTGACCCCACAGCCCCCGACTTCTCCATTTGCCATCGCTGCATCCGGATCGTACCCGTTTTGGGTGGGAAGATCAAAAGCTATGGAAAGACCGGTCTGTCCCTTCTGTAGGTTTTCGTGAAATCTTCCGTTGGTATCTTCAGCATTACCGAAGCCGGCGTAGGTGCGTATGATCCAGGGAGGCCGTTGTTCTTTGTTTTGATGACTCATTGAATAGTTCGTTTTGCAATGAGTTCCCAATAGTCCAAATCCAAAACAACATTGCTGTTGTACGTTTCTTTCGTGTTTGTGGGATTGGGTAGTTTGATTTGAAAGTTTCCCACGGAGTGTGGTTGTTCGTTCTTCAGTACAATCAATCGCAATCGCAATGCACCGCGACTGCTGTCGAATTCCGCGCGTTCAAGAACATCGGTGAAAGAGTACAGCGTATCACCGGAATGAACAGGATTTGCATGGGTACCTGCATTGATCGCGGCTATGCCGCACCGGTTCTCAAATCCCTGAAACGATTGGGCGTACCCGATTGAGAGTGGCATCCCGCCGTACACCAATGGCTGCCCCTTGGTGAGCAGACTGTCAAAGTGAACTCGAGCTGTATTTTGATAGAGTCGCGTGAAGCACATATGGTCGGAAGAATTCACCGTCATTCCATCAATATGGAAAACGCGTTCTCCGACCGAGTAATCTTCAAAGAAGAACTGGCCACCGGTGACTTTTGAATTAAATGGATCGGGAGAATGCTTGGACAGCCGATCCGGCAAGACGGATTCCGATAGTACAGGTATTTCCGGCTTGCGCAGATAGGGTGTAGCATTCTCCCTAATTTTTTTTATCATCACCCATCGTACATACTCAAGGACAATGTTGTTGTGTTGATTTCGCCCTGTTGTTTTTACGTATACGATGCCTGTTTTGAGATTGCTGTTCTCTTTCAGGCCGATGACGTTTGCCGTCGTATGTATTTCATCTCCAATGTGTACAGGTTGTCCCCAGACCATTCCGGCATATCCAAGATTCGCTTGTGCATTGAGAGAAACCTGCCGAACGGTCTGTCCCATCACTGTATGAAACACGATGAGCGGGTGGACAAGTCCCTTGGAATCGCAGAAGCGCGGTGTTCTGTCCCCGGTGTACATGATATACGCGACCCGGTCAGCATCGGTGAGAACTCGTGGTGTCGGACAATCAAACACCTGACCAAGAATGAAGTCTTCAAAGAAATTCTGAATAGATCCCTTGTTCGCGTTCACGCTAATCATTGATGAACTGTTGCAGATACGGACGTGCAATCACTTGCAATGCAAGAACCTCTTCTGCTCCTTCAAATATCGAAAGCACTCGTGCGTCCAGGAAGTATCGGGATACTGCATATTCTTCCGAGTACCCCATTCCCCCATGGAGTTGCATTGCTTCACGCGTCACCCACTCGGAGTCCTTACACGCAAGGAGCTTTACAAGAGATGCTTCCGTCGTGCCCTGACCCTGATCCATCATTGCTGCAACACGGTAAGCCAATTGTCTGTTTGCCTGGATTTTTGCCGCCATGCGCGCAAGTTTATACTTTGTAAGATTGAAATCAGCAAGAGGCTGACCGAATAGCTTGCGAGACTTAACATAGGAAACTGCCGATCTGAAGGCTGCTTCCATTACGCCCAACGCTCGTGCCGCGGTTTGAATCCTTCCGCCTGCGAAGCCTTGCATCTGCAAATAAAAACCTTTCCCTTCTTCTCCAATAAGGTTCTCTTGGGGAACAAAGTAATTCTCAAAGGAAACTGAAAAACTATGCATGCCGCGGTAGCCTATTGTTGGAATGGCCCGGCCTTCAATGAGTCCTCCCCCCGCTTGCTGATGCTTAAAATGATATTCTTCTCCATTTGGATCGTATGGCTTCTCGACAAGAAAAAGTGACAAACCCTTATGGCCGGATTCAGGGCTCCCCGTTCGTGCCAACACACAAAGAAGCTCAGACCGTCCGGCAAATGTTGCCCATGTTTTTTCTCCGTTGATGGCATATCCGCCGTCGACTTTTTGGGCGGTGACTGCCACACTTGCAACATCGGATCCCGTGTTTGGTTCCGTAACTGCTATGCACACCATTTTCTCTCCGGAAGCAATTGACGGAAGCCAGCGCCGTCGTTGCTCTTCAGTCCCACCTGCGAGAAGCGCTTTCGCACAAATTTCCGGTCGCGTTAGCACACTCCCGCCAGCACCAAGACTACCCCGGCTTAATTCTTCAGTGGCAATGATCATCACAAGGTGATCAATGAAATTGCCCCCGTACTCTTGCGGTATCGATATCCCGAACGCTCCGAGTTCAGCAAGCTGTTTTAGCACTGCATCCGGTATGATTTTGTCCTCACGATGAGTGTGTTCAGCAAGAGGGTGAATGACATCGTCCGAGAACTTTGCAAACATTTTCTTGAACTGTAGGTGCTCCGCATCGAGTCCGCTTGACCCGGAAAAATCTCTCTCACGCTGTAGCAGCTTGGAGCCAAGTTCCACCCAGCCTTGGTTCGTAACATGGTGAGAGAGTTCCATTGCTCTTGAAAACAAGCTTTGGAAAACTTCGGGAGATTGTACGCCAAATTCCTTGTAGTCATAGCGGAGTTGTTTCGCGAGGCGAATAACTGTGTCGCCGACAAATAACCGTACAAGTTGTAGTTCGTAGTCGCCAAGAGAATTCTTTTCGCCATACTCTAGTAGTGTCTCCGCCGCAGAATTCTCGGCCAACATCCTCGCCAGCTCAATCGCCTGCACTTGTACGCAATTGAACCTTTCACCCGAAATCTTCCCTTCATGTTGAACCTTTTTAGCGAGTGATTCTCCAATAACACGTAAAGCTTTGCCATGAACCTCAATTGCCTGTCTGTACAGAGTAAGATTCTGCATTGTGAGCCTTGTGTTGATTAGTCGTGACTAACGTACGTTCTAATTGTGTCCGTTGATTCTGAAAATTGGAAAATAAGAACACTTGCCCTTGGAATAATCTTCCGCCAATTGTGGAATCTCATCGAACGCGTATTCCTTGTGCCCGTTCAATTGCGGTATCCATCCGGTATCTTCGGCAAAGCGGACGGCGCTGCGACCCTGTGCATACCGTGCATAATGCGTATGGACGTGTTGGTGTCGATTGATGCACTCCAGAGCGCGAACGGTTGAGATCGTCATGCCGTGTTTCCATCCTGCGGTTGTCACTATGCCCTGACGTGCAAGTGCCTTCAGGGTTGCACGAAATACTGGTGATCCCACATAGTCGATGAAAATGCTAACACCCAACCCCGAGGTTCGTTCCTGAACTATTGAAAGAAATTTCTTTTCAGAGTCGAGATATGCTTTCTTGTATTCGGAGTCAGTCCGATATCGATCCTCATCGTACTCGAGATCAGGGAATTGTCTACGGTCGATTGGGAATATCCCCATTTTTTTGAATTCACACAGGCGGTCATCATTTGCAGAGAGCATTGCAACGCGACATCCGTTGAATTTCGCAAGAGCCAACTCAGCATACGAAACACCGCCGCCCCAACCCCACACATGAGGGGCGGGACAGTCTTCCTCTGTCATCTGAATTCTCCACACTTTGTAGGCGAGGTTCCAGTTGGACCAGGCGGTAATGTATCTCAGTGAGAAGGCAGCCCATTGTTGAGGCGTGAATTGAGTCTCTTCAGGAAGGGGGATCACTTGATGCTGATGCAATTTTGTCTGCTTGGCGAGGAGCCCGATGGTTCCCTCTGCATCATAGCCCAGTATCTTTTCCGGGTAGCCAAATTTGTCCCACTTACCATTACAGAAGAGAAGGGCAATGTCCCCTGGCTTCACCGTTGTCACTGCGCCGCCACACTTCAGAATCCGCACGACGCCGGCATTGCCAATAACGACTCGATCCTCTTTTCGTTGATGGCAGATATCGACCGGTCTCCGATCGAGTGCATGGGACATGTTGCCTTCCCAGCAACCGTAGAGAGACTCAACGAGGACTTCCTGTTCTGTGATGTCGCTGAATGTGAATGACTCACGTTCCAACGTTGCCGGTTCGGTGCGTTTTGGATCCTTCCCTGCGTGCAAGACCCAGGCCTCGGTGGTGATGGACATGATTCCCCCTGTAACTTAGTGTTTGATAGAACAGATATTGCCTTGCAAATTCCTGCTATTTAAGAATTACGGCCAAGACTGGCAGAAGGGTCATAGAAACTTGTGGGTATAATGTCGGTATTGGAAAACAAATTGTCCGTGATGTCTGGCACGATTCCCCAAATGGACGCGTGTGTTTTCAAATCACGCAAAACGAGAAGCGGGTGTGAGATTGAATTCCAGAATCAAATTTTGTAGCTTGTCCGCATGGAAACTGCAGGCAGACATACCGAAGATCTTTCATTCAACACTGAAATCGTCCAGAAGCTTCTTGTTGATTTTGTTCGTGACGAAACCCAGAACGCCGGGTTCAAAAAGGGAGTTATCGGGCTTTCTGGAGGAATAGACTCCACCGTTTCAGCGTATCTCGCAACAAAAGGGCTGGGAAAGGAAAATGTCGTTGGAGTAATCATGCCATACAAATCCAGCAGCCCGCGCAGCAAAGCAGACGCAGAACTCGTCGTAAAGGAGCTTGGGATTGCTACAGAGTATGTTGACATAAGCCCGATGGTAGACGGTTATCTAAAGACAGTTAAGCTTTCAGACAAGGTTCGGTCGGGTAATGTCATGGCAAGAGTCAGAATGCTTGTTCTTTTTGACATCTCCCACCGTGAGAAAGGGCTTGTCATCGGTACAAGTAATAAGACGGAAACCTTCCTTGGATATGGAACGCTGTTTGGAGATACCGCATGTGCTATTAACCCGCTTGGAGATCTGTATAAAACTCAAGTGTGGCAGCTTGCTGAAGCGCTTGGAGTACCCAAAAGCATCATTGAGAAGCAGCCATCAGCAGATCTTTGGCAAGGACAAACCGATGAAGGAGAATTTGGCTTCACTTACAAAAGTGTTGACCGCCTTCTCTATTATATGATTGATGAGCGACGCAGTGAGACAGAACTTGTGAAAATGGGATTCGAGAGAGACTTCGTTGAGAAAGTGAAGCATATGGTTAAGAAAAACCAATTCAAAAGACGACCGCCACTTGTCGCGAAGGTTTCAAATCGAACTATCAACATAGATTTCCGCTACCCCCGCGATTGGGGTATATGAGCGAGACTATCGAGCCTGGCGCATTGTACGTTGTCAGTACACCCATCGGAAATCTTGATGATATTACTCTGAGAGCAATACGTGTGCTATCCGGCGTTGACATTGTTGCTGCCGAAGATACACGGAAGACAAGATTCTTGCTCGATCATCTTTCCATAAAGAAGCCCTTAGTGAGTTATCACAGTTACAATGAACAACGCCGGAGTCCCGAGCTGTTAAAGCAGCTTCTGGGTGGGAAGTCAATCGCAGTCGTAACTGATGCCGGCACTCCCGGCATTTCGGATCCAGCGTATCTTCTCATCAGAAACGCGATAGAACAAGGTTCTAAAGTAATCCCCATACCTGGTGCAAGTGCAGTGCTGGCTAGTCTCGTAGTAAGCGGCCTTCCCATGAACCGATTTGCCTTCGAAGGATTTCTTCCTGTGAAGAAAGGGAGGAAACGGAAGTTCGAGCAGCTCAAGAATGAAGAACGCACCATTGTTATCTATGAATCTCCATTCCGTATCGCCAAAACCATTCAGGATGTTGTCTCATATATCGGTGACAGAAGGATTGCAGTGGCAAGGGAAGTGACAAAGAAATTTGAAGAAGTGTTACGGGGCAGAGCATCTGAAGTTCTAAAGGAAGTGTCCGGAAAACCACAGAAGGGAGAGTACGTGCTGGTTATTGAAGGTGCTTCTGATGCCGCAGATATTGATCAGAATTCCAGTGACGAGGCTTCAAACGCATGAACGCTAAGGCCAACAATAAGCATGAACAAAGGCTGCAACAGACCTCGCATCCCTTGTTATTTGAAGTAAATACTCGAGTGTTGCTGAATGAACTGTCAGCACAAGCAGGCAAGAGAATAACGCTGGCAACGATCCCTCAAAGTATCATTGATGAATGGTCGGATTATGGATTTGATGCAGTCTGGATGATGGGGGTCTGGACAACCGGAAAAGTCGGCCGGGAGATTGCCCGGACCGATACAAAGCTTCTTGAAGAATATAAAAGGGCGTTGCCTGATTGCACTCCGGATGACATCATCGGTTCGCCCTACGCAGTGAAGTCCTACACAGTCTCGGCTGCTCTTGGTGGAAACGAGGCCATGCTATCGCTGAGAAAACGACTCGCGAAGAAGGGAATGAGTCTCGTGCTGGATTTTGTTTGTAACCACACTTCAAGAGATCATGCGTGGGTAACAAAACATCCGGAATATTATGTCCAGGGTCTTCCTGGAGAGGAGAACGAGAAGTCCGATCTGTTCTT